>JANWIB010000137.1 GCA_025450155.1 Sphingobacteriaceae bacterium | reverse complement strand
GGAATGATCCTTTTATTTTTAGATTGGGGATAGGCTCGGTAACCAATACTTGCCCCCTGCCGGGAACAATATCAAACTCCGGAAGTAATTCTTTGGTAAATGCGTTCGTTGTAATGATTAGTTTAGAGGTTTTAAACTCAGCCTGATTGGTTTGCAGATTAAGTCCCGAACCGCTTTCTTGTATTTGCAGTAATTTACACTGATTAAAAAGATGAATACCCAAGGCAGTTGCTTTGTTCATTAGGCTACTCATCATTTTTCCAACGTCTAATTGCCCTTCATATTTATTTTGAATAAGCATACTTACTTTATCAAAGCTAAAACCGGCAATTTTTTCATTCACTACTGAATAAATGTCAGCTTTCCCGATAATGGGCTTAAGCAGATTATTAAAATATTCCATCTGATCTTTACACTGCTCGGCAACGTGATTTTCTTCTTTTCGAAAGAGTTCAAATCCCCCCGAAGGAATAAAATCCATGGCGCTATCTCCCAGGTTTTGTCTGAGTTTTTGCAAACCCTTCCAGCGGAGTTCAACCACTTCCAGCAATTCACTTTCAGGAGTTGTTTTTAATTCATCAAGCAGCTCAGAAATGCTTCCAAAACAAGCAAAACCTGCATTTTTAGTACTGGATCCACTGGGTAAAAAGCCAGCCTCAAGCATACCGATTTTTAATTGAGGTTTAACTTTTTTTAAATGGATGGCCGCACTTAAACCAACCAAACCCGCACCCGCAATTAAAATATCATACCCTGATAAAAAGCTGATTTTTTCCCAATATGAAAAGTTGTTTGACATTCTCACCTAAAGGTAATTTATTTGCGTAGTATTTTTTATAGGAATACTTTTTGAGTATCTTACACTATAATTTTAGCACTATGGGATATATTCTGTTAATTGCCATTACAATAATTAGTTTTATTGTTCAATGGCGTTTTAAAAGTAAATTTAGTAAATACTCCGAAATCCCTTTGGGATCAGGAATGAGTGGCCGGGATATTGCCGAAAAGATGCTGAATGATAATGGCATTTATGATGTTAGTATCATTTCTGTAGAGGGCCAGCTTACCGATCATTACAATCCTGCAGATAGAACCGTAAATCTTAGTCCTGAAGTATATAACGGTCGTAGTGTAACCGCAGCAGCAGTTGCCGCACACGAATGCGGACACGCCGTTCAGCATGCTAAAGCGTATGCATGGTTACAGTTTCGTTCTGCTATGGTGCCTGTGGTTAATATCGCTTCAAAACTTACGCAATGGACATTAATGATTGGCGTGATGCTGTTGATCTTTTCAGGAAATACGATTGTTTTAACAATAGGTGTAGGTGCATTGGCTGTAGTAACATTTTTCAGCTTTATTACACTACCCGTTGAGTTTGATGCCAGCCGCAGAGCTTTAGTTTGGTTAAATACCAATAAGGGGATTATGCAAACCAGTGTGGAGCATGGGCAGGCAAAAGATGCATTATGGTGGGCCGCAATGACTTATGTAGTTGCCGCATTGTCTTCTTTAGCAATGCTGTTGTATTACGCAAGTATGCTTGCACGGAGAGATTAAAAAATAAAGTGAATCAAAATAAAAAAACCGGCAAAACTGCCGGTTTTTTATTAAAACTTAATTTAATCTGTATGGGGCGATGAGATAGAACTCAGGGATGGTTACCCGGAATTCCGCGTTATCAATCGTACGCCGCATTTGATAACTCCCTTTCATATTACCCATATCTGTTTTTAAATTACATCCGGAGGTATATTCATGACTGCTTCCGGGTTCAATTATTGGCTGTTGGCCAATTACACCCTCTCCTTCAACTTCTCTATGCGTACCATTGGAATCATAAATATGCCAGTGGCGGCTCATTAATTGAACGCTATATTCAGACAGGTTTTCTATATTGATTTTGTAAGCAAATAAGTAATAATCGTTTGCCGGATTTGAATATGCTGGTTGGTATAGTGTTTCAACGGAAATCTTTACACCTTCAGTAATTTGAGTTACCATAGATTATATTCCAATATTAAAGAAATTTAAAATTAAAAATCAATCAACACTGTTTCAAATTTTTCGCTTATTTCTTGAAGGACAGATTCAATATCGACAATATTCTCTAAGGTTACCAGCCTAATGCGATATTCTTTAAAATTAGGAATACCCTTGAAATAATTAGAATAATGCCTGCGCATTTCAAAAACGCCTGTTTTTTCACCCTTCCATTCAACGGATTTTTTCAAATGTGTTGAACAAGCTTCAACGCGTTCAGCTATGGTCGGACTCGGTAAATGTTCGCCTGTTTTGAAAAAGTGCTTAATCTCCCTAAAAATCCAGGGATAACCAATTGCCGCCCTGCCAATCATGATTCCATCCACTTCGTATTCTAAACGCCAGTTAGCAGCTTTTTTAATGCTATCTACATCCCCATTGCCAAAAATTGGAATTGCTATCCGGGGGTTGCGTTTTATTTCGCGAATCAAAGTCCAGTCGGCCTCGCCTTTATACATTTGAGCCCGGGTGCGGCCATGTATGGTTAGCGCTTTTATGCCCACATCCTGAAGTCTTTCAGCTACCTCATACACGTTTTTTGTATGATCATCCCAGCCCAAACGGGTTTTTACCGTTACCGGAAGATGTGTAGATTCAACCACTGCTTTGGTCATTTCTACCATCTTATCAATATCCTGCAGCAGGCTGGCGCCCGCCCCGCGGCAAGCCACATTTTTTACCGGGCAACCATAGTTAATATCAATAAGATCGGGATTGGCTTTTGAAGCAATTTCAGTAGCTTCACGCATGGTTTCAATATTGCTGCCAAAAATCTGTATCCCGATAGGGCGCTCATATTCAAAAATATCCAGCTTTTGCAAGCTTTTTGCCGCATCCCGTATCAATCCTTCTGACGATATAAATTCGGTGTACATCATATCCGCACCGTTTTGCTTACACACAAAACGGAAAGGCGGATCGCTCACATCTTCCATAGGCGCCAGCAGCAGTGGGAATTCTCCTAAATTTATATTTCCTATCTTAACGGCCATTCTGTCTTAACACAAAAGATTATAGCGTTACAAAATTACAAATAATAACCATGTCCAACCATTCCGAAAAAGAAAATCCACCTTTTGTATCACTTATTTATTTGCTTTTAATAGCCTTAGCGGGCTTAGTGGTATTTACTATTCTGGCGTTTATAACGGGCTTTTTTATTTATGGAAGCGAGGTTTTATCCCTGACCGGAACCAAACAACTGGGGTTTTTGAAATTGGCTCAAACAGCCTCTACCTTGGGCATATTTATCGTACCCGCAGTCATTTTCGCTCGAATACAAAGCCGAAATCCGCTTACTTATCTAAAACTGAATACACCGGTTAAGCCTCTTCTTGTTTTATTGGGAATAACTATCATGGTGGCTTCAGCTCCATTTATGGAATGGATGATAAGTGTGAACAAGCAAATGAATCTCCCCGATTTTTTGCAAGGATTAGAGCGTTGGATGAGGGTGCAGGAAGATCAGTTGAAGGAGCTGACTATGCAATTACTAAAGATGAACCATCCAGCAGATTTGGTGATAAATCTGGTAATGATTGCCATATTGCCCGCCATAGGAGAAGAATTGATTTTTAGGGGTTGTTTGCAGAAAATAATGACCCGGTGGACCAATAATTATCACTGGGGAATATGGACTGCAGCAATTATTTTTAGTGCCATACACATGCAGTTTTATGGATTTTTTCCGCGGATGCTTTTAGGGGCCCTGTTTGGTTATTTATTGGTATGGAGCAAAAGTATTTGGATACCAATTCTTGCCCATTTTATTAACAATGGCACCGCAGTAATTTCTGCCTATGTTTATCAAAAAAATGGCCAACCTATTGAGAAAATAAATGAAACGCCATATGCTACTAATGCGTATGTGTATTTTTTTAGCCTGCTATTAACGGCAGCGTTAATGTGGATTTTTTATAAAAAAGCAATTCAATACTACGAGGATTTGAATAAAATAGATGTAGAAGGCTTGGATTAAAGTGTATGTTACGTCGACTTTTACAAGCAGAGCTAAATAAGGCCATTTCCATAACAAGAATGCTATAGAGATGATTTATTGAATAAAGGGGTAAACTTAATAGAAGAAACGATCATAAATGAAAAAAAGAGTGGTAACTGGGTTTATTTTCGGTGTTGTAGTGTTAGCCTCCATGCTGCTTGGAAAATATACATTTACAGCTTTTTTTCTTTTGATTAGCCTTTTTTGTTTAAACGAGTTTTATAGGTTGGTGAAATCAGAAACCGCAAAACCACAACGTGAATGGGGCTTATTGCTTGCTTTGGTGGTTTGCATCCCTTTTTGTTTACATTTTTTGAAGAATATGGATTGGGCTTTTTTACTATTAGTTATTCCCGTCTCGATATCCATATATTTTTGTGAGCTTTTTTCTAAGGACTCTGCCCCTTTCAATAATATTTCCTATACCTTTTTTGGTGTAATTTATGCTGTATTGCCTTTTTGTTTCTTTTATTCCATGGCTTTTTTTGATGGCTACTTCAATTATCATTACCCGCTTGGATTTTTGCTTTTATTGTGGGCCAATGATACAGGAGCATATTTTTTTGGAATAAAATTAGGCAGAACGAAGCTTTTCGAAAGGCATTCGCCTAAAAAATCATGGGAAGGTTTTTTTGGCGGCATGTTAACCAGCCTGGGGGTTGCCGTAATTTTAAGGAGCCAGTTTAATGAACTCTCTTTTATTAATTGGGCCCTTGTAGCCATGATTATTGTGGTTTTTGGAACCATGGGCGATTTAACGGAATCTATGTTGAAAAGAAGTATTGATATAAAAGATTCCGGGACTTTGTTGCCGGGGCATGGTGGTTTATTAGACCGTTTTGACGGATTACTTTTGCAGCTCCAATGGTTTTTGTATATTTATACTTGGTTAATATTTATCAATAAGGGGGCATATATGCAAGAGATTTACGATTTAAAAAAAGAGGTTAAGAACGAGCCGTTAACTTTAATAAAAAAAGACCGCTCTCTAGTTTTTATGTGCCTTATCCTTGGAGGGGTTATTCTGATAATGGGCTACCTTACGTTATATGTTGATGATCCCTGGAATATTTTCACGGATAAAGGGAGCTCTCAAGTGGTCGTCAATTCCAGTTCTGAACTTTTGGAAAAAAGCGAGAATATGAGTGATGAAGAGGTTGAAAAATCGTTAACAAAATTTATAGAAGCCTTTTATTACGATCAAAACAGGGGTTATTTTGATCCGCCAAGCTATTTTGCCACCATTACTCAGACATTTTATAACTATCATCGTTTAACACACCAACAATTAAAAGCCGCTCATCGAAAAATGGGAAGAGAAGAATTTAATTCTACGTGGAGGCCTAACACTTTGGAGTTTGAACGTCATGATTCGCAAATTAGGGCTTCGTATTGGACAAGGGAAAGCTTTTTTCTTCCATCATTAAACGAGCAGCGGGCGATGGATGTTAAATACGAAATTTTTATTGATCAATATGGAAAGCTTTTTTCTCTGAGGCAGCTCGAGGTTACCAACCTTAATCAGTTTAAGGTATACCGTAATTCAAATGGACCCGATTCTAATATGGTTACTAATACGATTACTACCGATAAGCTAACAATTGATTCTAATCAACTGGAGACCAGGCCCAAGTTGCCCATGAAAGAAAGATTAAATTGAGTTTCGAAGAGTCCTTTTAGGGTAAAACAGATTGGGGTTCTGCAATAGCTTTTAGTAATTCGATGGCATGATTAACACTTTGTATATTTTCAAAAGCAATACGAAGCGTATTTTTCACCTCTCTTAAATTGCAAATACCCGGATTCTCCTGTGCAAATTTTAGTACCGCATTAAACTGCTCGCTTTCAAAATAGGACGAGTGCTGATTGCCGATAAAGTACCCCTTTAGCGATCCTTTTTTCAATGATATTTTTTCAAATCCAATGTCTTTTCCAAACCACTGTAGACGGAGGGTATTTAACAATTCTTTCACTTCACGAGGCATTGGTCCGAAGCGGTCAACCAATTGGATTGAAAAACTTTGTAATTGATCTTCATTTTCAAGCTTTGAAATTTCTGTGTAAAGATTATAGCGCTCGGTTATGTTGGTAACATAACTGTCTGGTATTAAAACCTCCAAATCAGTATCAATCTGCGTAAACGAAATGAATGGACGGGGCTTCTCATCTTTGAACAAATCTTTAAATTCTTCATCTTTCAGTTCCTGTATGGCTTCATCTAAAATTTTGTGATACATTTCGAAACCGATTTCGGCAATAAAGCCACTTTGTTCAGCACCCAATAAATTTCCGCTGCCGCGGATATCCAAATCACGCATGGCAACATTAAATCCGCTCCCCAAATCAGAAAACTCTTCAATGGCACTAAGTCGTTTTCTTGCTTCGGGAGTTAAAGTAGAAAGCGGCGGACTTAATAAGTAGCAGAAAGCTTTTTTATTTGATCTGCCTACTCGTCCCCGCATTTGATGCAGATCGCTTAAACCAAATAGATGTGCATGGTTTATAATGATGGTATTGGCATTAGGTATATCCAACCCTGCTTCAATAATGGTTGTGGCTATCAATACATCTTTTTCGCCATTAACAAATTTTAGCATAACATCTTCCAGGGCATCTCCCTCCAATTGGCCATGTGCAATGCCAATGCGGGCATCTGGAACAAGCTTTTGAATCAATCCCCCCAATTGTGGAAGATCCTGAACCCGGTTATGGATAAAAAACACCTGCCCTCCCCGGTTTATTTCAAATTCTACAGCTTCTTTTATCAACTTTTCGTTAAATACATGCAACTCTGTTGATACCGGTTGGCGGTTTGGAGGTGGGGTCGAAATAATAGAAAGATCGCGTGCCCCCATTAAAGAGAAATGCAGTGTACGTGGAATAGGTGTGGCAGTTAAGGTAAGCGTATCCACATTTACTCGCATTTGTTTCAACTTTTCTTTTACTCCAACCCCAAACTTTTGCTCCTCATCAATAATCAGTAAACCAAGGTCTTTGAATTTTACATCTTTACTTACTAAGCGATGGGTTCCAATAACGATATCAACTTTTCCCTCCTCCAATTTTTGTAAAGTTTCTTTAATCTGTTTACTTGATTTGAAACGATTGATGTAATCTATAGTACAAGGAAACTCCTTAAGGCGAGATGAAAAGGTTTTAAAGTGTTGTAACGCCAGGATAGTAGTCGGAACCAAGATTGCTACCTGTTTGCTATCTGCCACAGCTTTAAACGCCGCCCGAACCGCTATTTCTGTTTTACCAAATCCCACATCTCCGCAAACTAACCGATCCATAGGATGGGGCGTTTCCATATCTTTCTTTACATCAGCAGTAGCCTTTTCCTGGTCCGGCGTGTCCTCGTATATAAAAGAAGCCTCTAATTCAGTTTGTAAATACGTATCCGGATGGAAAGCCATTCCGCTTTGTGATTTTCGCACTGCATAGAGTTTAATCAGGTCTCTGGCGATGTCTTTAACTTTTTTTTTAGTAGTTTTTTTTAGTTTTTCCCACGAATCCGTTCCTAACTTATTCATTTTAGGAACAGTGCCTTCTTTGCCCGAATATTTTGAAATTCGGTTTAGCGAATTGATATTCACATACAGCAGGTCGTTATCGGCATAAATCAGGCGAATCATTTCCTGGGTTTTGCCATTTACCTCCACCTTTTCTAATCCGGCATACTTTCCAATTCCATGATCAATATGCGTAATGTAATCACCGGGTTTAAGCTCCCGTAACTCTTTTAACGTAATGGCCTGCGAACGGGCATAACCTTTTTTGAGTTTATATTTGTAATATCGGTCGAAAATCTGATGATCGGTATAACAAGCTATTTGCTTATCGTAATCAATAAAACCTTCGCGAAGCGAAATATTGATGGAGGTAAATTTTACAGTTTTATCAATATCCTCAAAAATGCTATACAAACGATCAACTTGTTTGGCCGAATCGGTAAAAATGAAATTGGCCAGTTTTTCAGCCTCATTTTTTTTAATGTTATGAATTAACAAGTTGAAATCTTTGTTGAAAGAAGGTTGCGGCCGAACATCGAATGGAATGGTTTCTGTTGGAGGGTAAAAAAACTGTTTTCCAAATTCGATGACCGGAAAATCATGCAATTGATTGGCCAATAGCTTTTCATCCGTAAAATTAAATTTAGGGTCGATCCATTCCGGACTTTTTTGTTTATCGTCAACCGGGATGGCTCTCCAAAGCTCTGTGGCGTATTTATAACCGTTTTGGGTAATATCCAGAGTAAACTGTACATCCTTAAACCATACAATCGTATGAGGATCAATATATTCTAAAAGCGAAATATTATGGTCGGTTATAAATTTAGATTGCACATTTGGAACAAGTGTAATGCTTTTAACCGCTTCTACAGATAGCTGGTCTTCTATCTCAAACGTGCGGATGCTTTCAATAAAATCGCCAAAAAACTCTATCCGGTAAGGAAGATTGTGCGAAAAGGAAAATATATCAACAATCCCCCCACGAATAGAAAACTGGCCGGGTTCGTAAACAAAATCTACCCGCTCAAAATCATACTCAATCAGAAACTCGTTAATAAAATCAATACTTAACTTGCTCCCGGTTGCAATTTCAAGTGTATTTTTTTCTAACGATTGTCTGTCTATTACTCGTTCTGCCAAGGCTTCGGGGTAAGTAACAACCAATCTCCCAAATTCCGATTCATGAATCAATTCATTTAAAACCTCAGCCCTTTGCAACACCTTGCTGCTATCTACCTGTGTAAAATCAAAAGACTTTCGGTAAGATGAAGGAAAAAGTAAAATTTCTTTGTCCAGAAGGTTTTCCAAATCACTTTGAAAATAAGCGGCTTCTTCCCGGTCAGGAAGAATAAAAAGCATGTTTCTATGCTGTAAAAAATACAAAGCGACTGCCACCATGGCATCGCTCGATCCAACAAGCCCCCTTAGATGAATATGGGAATTTTTACTGGAATTTAAAGCTTTTGCAAGGTTAACAACCCTAGCGTCTTCTGTGTACTTATTTAAAATGTCCCTAACGTTCACAACCTGATTTTCCCAGTTGCAAATATACAGTCACAACGACAAAAACTATAATCCCGTTTAACCGTAAAGTTGAATTTAATTAGTCAAAAACTTAAAATATACTG
>JANWIB010000136.1 GCA_025450155.1 Sphingobacteriaceae bacterium | reverse complement strand
TGTCAGCCCCGGCTGCTTTGGCAATTAAAGAAGCACCGCCGGTATAGGCAAACAAGTTGAGCACTTTGGGTTGAGGATTTTTAAAGTCTTTTATTTTAGAGGAGATATAATCCCAGTTTACAGCTTGTTCCGGGAATACGCCTACATGTTTAAATGAGGTTAATGCCAGGCGCAGTTTTATGGCAACCTCGTTGTTTTTATAGGTGATATGCCAGCGGTCGGGTGTATTTGGACTTTTTTTAATCCAGTCTCCTGCTGTTGCAGACCGCCCTTTAAAACGAATATGGTGAATTTTTTGCCACTCGCTTTCTGAAAGATTTTTGCTCCATACGGCTTGCGGCTCTGGCCTGATCAGGACGCTATTCCCAAATCGTTCTAATTTCTCGAAATCTCCACAATCAATCAGTTCATAGTCTTTCCAGTGCCGGGGAGTTAAAAGTTGAATGCCCCCATCCTCTAAAGGGTCGCTTTTAGATGAATATTTGTTCATTCTGCTATAAGTACGTGGCGAATGTAGGTAATTATTTTCCGTATTCTTTATAAGGAAGCCCCTTTAGGGGTTTGGGGTTACAACTTCTCCCTTGCAGCTTGGGTAAATTTGCTGGCAAATACAAATTCATTCAGCTCCTTATTGTCGGTATGGGCAATATCTTTGTTTGATCCTTCCCACCATTTTTTTCCACTGTATAGATAGATGATATGATCTCCAATACCCATTACCGAATTCATGTCATGAGTAACCACCACGGTGGTGGTATTGTATTCATCAGTTATTTCGTTAATTAACTCGTCAATAACAATAGCGGTTTTTGGATCAAGCCCGGAGTTGGGCTCATCCACAAACAAATATTTAGGCTGCATGGAAATGGCTCTGGCAATGCCCACACGCTTTTTCATCCCCCCGGAAAGTTCCGCGGGAAATAATTTATTGGTGCGTGCCAGGTTTACCCGTTCGAGACAAAAATTTACCCGTTCTAATTTTTCCTTTCGATCCCACTGCGTAAACATATTTAAGGGAAACATGACGTTTTCTTCTACAGTCATAGAATCGAACAGGGCGGAACCCTGAAAAAGCATTCCGATTTCTTTTCGTATTTCAATGCGCTCTTCAAAACTCATCCGGGTAAAATCACGCCGATCATATAGAACAGAGCCTTTCTCTGGTTCGTGAAGGCCAACCATACACTTTAACAAAACTGTTTTTCCCGAACCTGAACTACCAATAATCAGGTTATTCATGCCGGGTTTAAAATCAGCAGAAATGCCATTAATAACATGATTATCGCCAAATGCCTTATAAATATCTTTAATCTCTATCATAGCAGCAGCTGGGCTACAACATAATCAGAAAATAAAATCATGATACAACTTACTACCACAGCACGGGTACTTGAAATACCTACTTCTAAGGCCCCGCCGTTGGTATAAAAGCCCTGATAGGCAGCAACGGAAGTGATAATAAATGCAAAAAGCACAGACTTAACCATGCAAACGGTAACTGTAAAAGGAACAAATTCGGAGGTAAGGCCAGTTAGGTAATCATATGCGGTAACCGCACCTGAAAGTGTGCCGGCTAAGTATCCTCCCCAAACGCTCAGTCCAACGGAAATAATGACCAATAGCGGAACCATCACTACAGCCGCGATAATTTTAGGCAAGATCAAATATCCGGGAGAATTGATCCCCATAATTTCTAATGCGTCTATTTGTTCGGTTACCCGCATCGTGCCAATTTGAGAGGATATACTGGACCCTACTTTCCCGGCTAAAACGATGGCAGAAATAGTTGGACTTAATTCGAGAATGGTAGAATCGCGTACGATGGAGCCAATAATTGATCTCGGCACCAGGTCGCTAACTAATTGAAAAGCGGTTTGTACGGTAGTTACCATCCCTAAAAAAACAGATATGATAGCGATAATGCCTACAGAGCCTACGCCAATGGAATTCATCTCTCTAAATATCTCTTTACGGTATATGTTCCATTTTTCCGGTTTTCGAAATACGGCTATGAGCAATAAAATGTATTTACCTAAAGGATGAAAAAACATTGATTTTATTTTTTGCCTAAATTACAGTTTTTTTGATACACACTTTATTTTCAACTATTAATCCTCTTAGCACAATGAATGCCGTTATAACCGCCGCAACCAAAGGAATGGGCAAAGCAATTGCCTTAAAATTAGCCGAAGCAGGCTACAATATTACCATCTGTTCAAGAAGTCAGTCCGAAGTAGATCGTTTATGCGAAGAAATTAACCGAACCTATAGTGTAAAAGCCGTAGGCTTACAAACAGATTGTTCAGATGTCAACCAATTACATCGTTTTTCAGACTTTGTATTTCAACATTTTGATAAGGTAGATGTTTTGGTAAATAATGCCGGAGGATATGCCCCGGGCACCATTCTGGATGAACCGGATGGTCTTTTGGCTGAACAGATGCGGATCAATTTATATCCGGCGTACTATTTAAGTCGTGCTTTTGGCAAAAAGATGCGTGAAGATCGACAGGGGCATATCATCAATATTTGCTCTATTGCATCAATTAAGCCAGTTGTTACTGCCGGATCTTATTCTGTAACAAAAATTGCATTGCTGGGTCTAACCAAAGTATTAAGAGAAGAATTAATGCCTTATAAAGTGAAAGTAACTGCAATACTTCCGGGTTCAACACTTACCAATTCCTGGGAAGGTACCACAATACCATCAGAGAGATTTGTATTACCAGAAGATGTTGCAAATGTTGTTTTAATGAGCTTGCAGGCTAGTGCCGGAGCCAACCTGGATGAGGTAATTATTCGTCCGATACACGGAGAGGTTTAATTAAAAACAGTAATATGGAAAAAAAACTTTATCGCAAGGAGTATGATAAAATGTTCGGAGGAGTATGCTCCGGCCTTGCTGATTACTTAAGCATTGATGTTAGTCTTGTAAGACTTGTTTTTATTCTGATGGCCATATTTGGCCTTTCTGGAGTACTGGTCTACATCATTTTGTGGATTGTTCTTCCGGTTAAAAATATGCCGGATATGCCAATCTACAAAGAAAAAGATCCTGAAAGAATGCAACCCTATACGAATAAATCGAAATCTAACGCTCGTTTGATCGTAGGACTAATTCTTATTGGCCTAGGCTTCTATTTCTTTCTGCACGAATTTCATTTTATACCACATTGGTTTAACCTGGGAAGGTTATGGCCATTGGTGTTTATCATCCCCGGCATTTTGATTCTATCTAATGCCACGAAGAAAAAAACTTTTGAGTATGAAAATAAAGAAAAAACGGCAGAGCCGGATACAACGAAAGCTGCTGATACCAACTCTGATGAACCTGTAATTTAAATAATATGAAAACTGAAAATATAATTTGGGGATTGATCCTTGTTTTTATTGGAAGCATTCTTCTTTTGGATAATTTTGATGTCATTGATTTTTATTGGCGTACCGTATGGCGGCTTTGGCCTTTGCTATTAGTAATTATTGGAGCAAATATTATTTTTTCAGGCAAGCATTCGCAGACAGGAACAGTCATATCAATAGTGATCACCGTAGTAGCGTTAGGTTTTATAGCCTATTACGGAACGCGTCCTCAACCTGATAGTAGAGGATGGTGGCCCAATGTGAATATCGATATTGACAATAAAAAAGATAAAGCCTTTAAATCGAATGCCTCTTTTTCCGAGCCTTTTGAAAGCCGCATACAACAAGCCGAATTGAATATAGCAGGTGGTGCAACTGTGTATGAATTAGAAGATACGACAGCTAACCTGTTTGATGCAGAGGTTGACCAGAGTTGGGGAAATTATTCTTTGGAGAAGGTATCGAAAGATAGTATCGAAGTTCTTAATTTCCGCATGAAGAATCACAATAAAAAGTGGAACTTCGATAGCGATACTAAAGCTAATGAGGTTAGATTACGGTTAAATAAAAAGCCAGTTTGGGATATTAATGTAGAAACCGGGGCTGGCGAGACTAATTTTGATCTGACACCATTTAAGGTGAGGAATCTTAAATTCAAAGGTGGCGCAGCCTCTTTCGAAGTAAAATTAGGCGAACCGGTTACGATAACAGATGTTGTTGCCGAAACCGGGGTGGCAGAAATAAAGATTTCTGTTCCATCCACAGCAGGGTGCAAAATTAAAGTGGAATCAGGGCTTTCTTCAAAAGATTTTGAAGGGTTTACCCAACAAGCAGACGGTTCGTATATTACTTCCAATTATAATTCATCGGCAAAGAAAATCAATATCAGCTTAAAAGGTGGGCTGTCAGACTTTGAAGTGAATCGGTATTGATTGGGTGCGTTTCAGTCCCTTGGAAAAGTTACCAAAGCATATATAATGAAGCGGTGAGCCGTTAGGCGATGCCGCTTTATGTTTACATTTCAATCCAACATACTGTCGTTTTTTGTAACTTTGCAGTTAAACTAACACTGCATGAACGCCGATTCGATTTCTGTGCTGAAAGGAAAATATTGTCATTCATTAACCGAATATTCCCGTTATTTAACCCGCGAGGTTAGCATTGGGGATATTCCTTTAGGGGGAATTAATCCTATTCGTATCCAGAGCATGACCACGACCGATACGATGGATACGATTGCTACGGTAGAACAAACCATCCGTATGGTGAATGCCGGTTGCGAATATGTCCGCATTACGGCCCCCAGCGTGAAAGAAGCGCAGAATTTAGCGGAGATTAAAAAAGAGTTAAAAAAGCGGGGATATCACGTTCCACTGGTTGCCGATATTCATTTTACGCCCAATGCCGCCGAAGTGGCGGCACGTATTGTCGAAAAAGTGCGGATAAATCCTGGAAATTATGCCGATAAGAAGCGTTTCAATCAAATTGATTACAGTCCTTCCGAATATCAGGCAGAGTTAGAACGCATTTATCAAAAATTTGCTCCTCTGGTAAAGGTGTGTAAAGAATACGGAACCGTTATGCGCATTGGAACCAATCACGGTTCGCTTTCCGATCGCATCATGAGTTATTATGGAGATACTCCACGTGGTATGGTCGAATCAGCGATGGAGTTTATCCGGATGTGCGAAAACTTGAATTATTACAACCTCGTTATTTCCATGAAATCCAGTAATCCGCAGATAATGGTACAGGCCTATCGGTTACTCGTAGAAACCATGTCGAAAGAAGGGATGAATTATCCCCTGCATTTGGGTGTTACCGAAGCCGGCGATGGTGAAGACGGACGAATAAAGTCTGCGGTGGGAATTGGCGCTCTACTGGAAGATGGTTTGGGAGATACTATTCGGGTGTCGCTTACTGAAGAGCCAGAGTTTGAGGCGCCGGTGGCAATTGCATTGGCTAAACGATATGAAGACAGAGGTCATAAGGCGGAAAAGCTTAAAGCGGAAGGCATAAAGCTGAAAGCTGAAAATGAGAAATACTCGCAACCCGCAACCCGCAACATACAACTTCACAACCCTTATGAATACGTAAAAAGAATTAGTGCAGAACTCAATACATTTATCGGAGGCCACCAGGTTCCAAGAGTAGTGGTAGATATTTCTAAAAAGAATCTAAAAGACCCGCAAATACTTTCGGGTGTAGGGTATAGTTATTCTACTCTGTTAGATAAGTACAACATGGGCGAACAGTCGGTTGATTTTGTTTACCTGGCGGATGAATTGCCTTCCTTTGCCATGCCCGGCAACCTAAAGCAGCTTTATAATTATTCAACCTGGAAAACATTAACCGATAATCGTAATTGCCATCCTGTGTTTACGCTTGGCGAATATATTCATGCAAGCCAAAAAGATGATTCTCTGAATTTGGTTAGGGTTTCAAATGCCGATTTGGATAGTGAGGAATTTCATAATCTGCCTATTGATAATACATTGGTTTTTGTATTAGAAACAATAGAGCTTCATGGAATGGCAGATCAGCGTCAATTCTTTTTCCGACTAATTGAAGTAGGAATTGATGTGCCAGTAATCATTTGTAGAGATTATAATTCCTGTTCCGAATCAGATTTGCAATTGTATTCTGCTACTGATGTTGGTGCTTTGTTAATTGATGGCTTTGGCGACGGCATTTGGTTGAATGCTTCAGAAGTTCCGGTTAAAATGGTTGTCAGTACAGCCTTTGGAATATTGCAGGCAACCCGTTCACGCATATCAAAAACGGAATATATTTCCTGCCCAAGTTGCGGACGTACGTTATTTGATCTGCAGGAAACCACACAAATGATACGCAGCCGTACTGATCATTTAAAAGGGCTCAAAATTGGCATTATGGGTTGTATTGTAAATGGTCCTGGAGAAATGGCCGATGCGGATTATGGCTATGTTGGAACTGGTCCTGGTAAAATTACGCTCTACCGTGGAAAAGAAGTAGTGAAAAAGAATGTAAACACAGAAAATGCCTTGGATGAGTTGATCGAAATTATCCGGGAAGATGGAAATTGGATAGAATCTGAGAGTAAAAACTAGTGCCAATAAATTCTTAACACTTCAATGCGTGTCCCAGTCCAAAAGATAACTTTTTATTTTTAATCTTCTTAAAATGATACGTAGTTATTGATTTGATAAACTGCGCTCTTAATTTCCCGCCTTCAGCTTCTCCACAAAATACAACATTTTTCAGGAAAACCGCAGTTGTTTTACCAGTGCTGTCAATCTTAATTAGGCAAATTGCATGCAACGCCTCGCATTCATCTCCATACTGACATCCTAACTTTTTCTTTCCGGCTGCGGCCAAAAGTTTTGGAAATTCTCTTTGATACCAGGCGTTCTCAAATTGTTTAAATTCTTTTTTCTCCGCCTCGTTTAATAATTCAGAGTCCAGATATGTTGATTCATCAACAGATTGTGCTGCGGAAGTTTGCTTTTTCTCCTGAGAGAAATTGTAATTAGCTATGCTAATTAAGAAACAAGTAAAAAAAATACTATTATATTTCAAGAAGATTGTAATCTATAATTTTCCACTCTTTGTCTTTGTGCAATTTTAGCCTTAAAACAACTCCTTCTATCGGATATTCCATTACTATTATTCCAGAGTTGGATTTTAGCTCTAGTGTTTTAATTTCTATAAAAGCTTTTT
>JANWIB010000135.1 GCA_025450155.1 Sphingobacteriaceae bacterium | reverse complement strand
TAGAAACAGGAATACCAAAATGCTCGGTAAGCCCTAAAGTAACCGCACCTGCTGTTTCTGCGCCTACACCTTCTAAGGCGGTAACTTTGGTAATTCTTGAGCCCATTGTTTTAACAATTCTCCAGCCACCACTCATGGTGCCCAATGCGATAGCTGCATAACAAACAATGGGTATCCATTCTGGCATAGGCGCATTACTACCTATTACTTTTGAAGCAATAAGCGCCACATAAATAATACCCATTACTTTTTGTGCGTCATTACCCCCATGAGCAAAACTTAAAGCGGCCGATGATAGTAATTGTAAACGTTTAAACCATTTTTCGGCGGTAGCGGGTTTTGACCACCGGGATAGATTGATGATAATCAGGGTAATAATTACAGAAATAATCATCCCGATGACGGGGGCCAGCACAATAAAAGATACTATTTTTCCTACGTAGCCCAGGTTTAAGGCTTCTGCCGCAGTATGTCCGTTAAGTAAGGCATAGGTAATTCCCGCTCCGCCAAAGCCTCCTATTAACGTATGAGATGAACTGGACGGAATTCCATAATACCAGGTTAAAAGATTCCAGGCTACGGCGGCAATCAGTCCGGCCAGGATAACATGTAAGGTGATAAAATTTTCGACCACCGTTTTGGCTACGGTATTGGCAACTTTATGATCATCAAAATAGAAATAAGCCGCAAAATTGAATAAAGCAGCCCAAAGTACAGCCTGAAAGGGGCTTAAAACTTTGGTAGAAACAATAGTAGCGATTGAATTCGCTGCGTCGTGGAAGCCGTTGATGTAATCAAAGGCTATAGCCATGATAACAACGATCACTAATAAGGTGGTAACCATTCTTTAATTGGGTGATTAAGCGTTTTTAACAAGAATTGTTTCCAGCACATTGGCCACATCTTCGCACTTATCTGTTGCCGTTTCAAGTGCCGCATATACTTCTTTATACTTGATGATGGCTTTAGCATCCTGCTCATTTTCAAACAAATCCGCAACGGCTCTGTCAAAAACATAATCCGCCTGATTTTCCATACTATTAATGCGAACGCAGGAATCGGTAATCAGCCGGATATTTTTCAGGTTTTTTAATTCACCCACCGCCTTATTCACATCCATGCAGCCCTGAACAATCAATTCGGCAAGTTTTTTAATGGGCTCATTCATCTCAGAAACATTATATAATTGCATCCGGTTGGCGGAACCGTGTATAAAATCAGCAATATCGTCAATAGCTGATGCTAAAGCATGGATGTCTTCCCGATCAAACGGCGTAATGAAATTTTTACTTAGCTCCAGAAATATCTGGTGCGTTATTTCATCACCAATGTGCTCTAAATCTTCGATTTGTTTGGTTAGCTCTTTTCGCCTGGCAACATCGTTCGTGTTTACTAATTCATTCAGCGCTTCACTTAAATGGATCAGGTTCCCGCTGGCTTGTTCAAATAAGGGAAAAAACTTACGGTCTTTGGGAACGAAGTATTGAAAAATGCTATTTAACGACATTGATGAATTTTTAAAGTGCAGGCGAAAGTACTACATCAATGTTAAGTTAATGTTAAGATTTGCTTTTTAAACTGGAATTAAAGGCTGCTTAACCTGTTTTAGCGTAAATCCAAATGTAGAACCTAAGCCTTCGGTACTTCTAACGTTAATGGTTTGCTGATGAGCTTCTATGATATGTTTCACAATAGCTAATCCAAGGCCGGAACCACCAATCTTTCTGGAACGGCTTTTATCCGTCCTGAAAAATCGTTCAAAAACACGAGGTAAATATTTTTCCTCAATACCAATTCCGTTATCAGTAACCTCCACCAATAGTTGGTCGTGCAGGGTAAATGTTTTTATAGCGGTAGTTCCATTTTCTTTGCCGTATTTAAAAGAGTTATCTATTAAGTTTATCAATACCTGGCGAATCTTTTCCCTGTCTGCCAATACCCAGGTTGGAGCAGCATATTTTCCTTTAAAAACTAATTTAATCTGGTGTTTTTTAGCCTGGAGTTCCATTGAATCTATGACTTCATTAATTAATACGGAAAGATCGAACTTTTCAAAATTGATGGGTACTTCTCCGGTTTCTAACTTAGAAATAACATTGAGATCTTTAATAAGCACACTTAAACGATCCAGGTTTTTTGATGCTTTCTCCAGAAAATTTTTCGCCAGTTCAGGGTCTTCCAAAGCACCCTCCCGCAAAGCATCAATGTATCCCTGAATAGAAAAAAGAGGTGTTTTAAACTCGTGGGAAATATTGGAGAGAAATTCTTTGCGAAACTGCTCCTGTTTTTTTAATGCCTCTATTTCGGTTTTTTTATCCCTTGCCCATTCTTTCACTTCCTGTTCCACATCATTTATGGGATCGTTACTTACATATTCTCCAAGCGCATCTTTTAGATCCTTACCTAGTTTTAAGTTATGTATCAGTTTATAAATCAGTTTTATCTTGCTGTATACATACCGCTCAATAAAATAATAAAAAACAATAAAGCTGGTAATAAGCGTAATGCTGAACGTAACAATGAGGTAATACCAACTATGCTGGAAGTAGTAGTTTAAAATTGCCAGAGAAAGAGCAACGGCCAGTGCATTGATAAAGACAAGTACCCGTAATTTCATACTACAAATAACTATAAAAAAGGCTTGCCGTGTGTTAAGCTAATAATAAATTTTGAAACGGAGGGCGATTTTTGCATTATGCCTAAAACCGCATTAGAAATATGCCTGCTTTGAAGTGCTTTTTGAATATAACGTCCCGATTTAAGGCGCATGGAAAACAAGGTTTCCCACTTTTTTAGATAAACCTGTTCTAATTTATCCCGATCGGAGAAATTTGGATGTTGAATGATGGATTCGGCCAAAATTTTTCCTGCGTGGATGGCCATGGCCATACCATTTCCACACAAAGGGGTTATCATTCCGGCTGCATCCCCGCAAAATAAAATATGATTTTGTACGGGCGATTTGCTTTCAAAAGAAATTTCGTTGATGACTTCGGGTTTGCTAAACAAGAAATCAGAATTTTGAAACCGATATTTTAAATGCGGATTTTTAGCAAGTACTTTTGTTTCTAATGCTTCTATACTTCCGTACTTTTTGAGTTTTTGGGTTTCAGATAAATAGCAAAGGCAGTATTTATCCCCTTCAATCTTTACCAATCCACAATACCCCCCTTCAAAATTATCGAGTTGAATGAGATCAGCAGGGAAATCAGTTTTGATATGATACTTTACCCCGATATAGGGGCTTCTTTTATAGAAAAAGGATCGCCGTAATTTCTGGTCAAGATTGGAACGCTTGCCATAGGCAGCAATCAAGAGATCGGCAGAAAGCTGAGCCGCATCATTTAATACGATTTGAAATCTTTCTCCATCGAAACCTACCTCGTTTGCCTTTTTTCCAAGTATGAAATTTACGCCTTCAGCCCCGGCTCTTTCATAAAGAAAATCATCCAGTACATACCTGCTTATGCCTAATCCTCCTAAGCCAAGAGTAGTTTTTAGTAACTTTCCAGAAGTTTAACTGATGGCCAACAGATTTATCGATGAAGGATTTAATTCCCTGACAGGAATAGCTAAAGACTCGAGAAAAGGAAGTACTTCGTTAGAAACATATTCACCGCAAACGCGATGGAAAGGAAACACCTTCTTTTCGATAACCGTAACCTCAAAACCATAACGATTAAGTAAAATAGCGCTTATTAAACCCGAAAGGCCTGCTCCAATAATAGCAATATCCCCCTTCCGTTTCATTGCTAATGCTTATAAATAATCACCTGCCACCGAAAAGCCCACATCCATTTAATGGTATAGTTAGAAATTTGTGCTTTTTTAAGCAGGTTAATCAACTCTTTTTTGGTAAAACCCCTTAAAACAGACAGCATGGAATCGTGCTTTACCATGATAGATTTTGAAAAAATTTTAGTCAAGAATCCAATAGAATAATAAGCAAACCAATGGCGGTGGAGATCGTTGATAATGACTGCTTGCTTACTGCAATCGAGCATCTTTTTGATCAGCACGATCCAACTTTCATCTTCAAAATGATGCGTAAACAGACTGGAAATAACTACATCAAATTGATTGGAATTCAGTTTTTCGCTCAATACATCGCTTTTTATAAAATGAATCTCAGGATATGCTATCGCTTTCTCTTCAGCATAAGCAATAGCAGCATCGGTAGCGTCAATACCAACTAAATCAAGTTCCAAATCCTTATGCCGGGCCCATTTAGCTATCATTCGTAAAGAATCTCCACCCCCACAGCCCCAATCACTTACAGACATACCCTCTTTTAATTGAAGTTTCTTAAACGCATTAAAAAATACATGATATCCGCCTAAAAGCTTATTAACAACTTCCAGCTCGTCCATTATCGGGTTAATAATAGATGCATTCAGGGTAAAATTATCCATCATTTCAGCTTCAGTGCTTCTTTTGGTAAAATCAGGCATCTTATATTGTTTCAAGAACCATGCTTTCAACAGTTAAGCCGGGGCCAAAAGCAAAACCTGCTACCTGCTCCTGTGGCTCTATAGCTTCTAGCAAACCTTTTAGTACAAATAGTATGGTAGCAGAAGACATGTTTCCAAATTTTTGAAGCACTCCATAAGAAAATTGCAAACTTTCTTCGGGAAGTTCCAGTGTCTCTTCACAAGCCTCCAATATTCGCCTGCCACCCGGGTGTATGGCAAATCGAGAAATGCTGGTATGGGGCATATCCGCTTTTTTTAAAAGTGCATTGTAAACCCAACCTATTTTAGCGTGTATATTTTTGGCAACCTGCGAGGTAAGGCGCATTTCAAAACCGGTATTTCCAATGCGCCAGCCCATTTCTGTTTTGGCTTCGGGAATCAAAACATTATAAAACGATTTCATCTTGAAGCCTTTTTTAGTGCTGCGGTTGTCTTCCGGCTCAACCAATACGGCTGCTGCACCATCAGAAAATAAAGAATTGGCCACCCAATTATCTAGCGTGCTTTCTATTTGAAGATGTAAGGTGCAAAGTTCTACATCCACAATTAATACTTTAGCATTGTGTTGGGAACGACAGATATAATCCGCTGTTTTTAAGGCATTAAAGGCGCCGTAACAACCCATAAAATTAATGCAGGTTCGCTCGGTGCTGTGTTTTAACCCTAATTTATCAACCAGGTCAATATCAAGCCCGGGGGCATACATCCCCGTACAACTCACTGTAATTAGATGCGTAATATCTTCGGGCTTTACGGCAGTTTTTTCCCAAATCTCGCCTACTGCTTTTTTACCTATCTGCCAAGCTTGTTCTTCGTATACCAACCCTCTTTGGTGGGTGGTAGGAAAAGGGCTGAGTCCGGCCTCATTGCCAAAAAATTTAAATTGGCCACGCTCTGATCCGAAATCGGGAATAACAGAATGCCGGTATTCAATACCGGAAGCATCATATAATTTTTTTAGTCGGGCCGCCTGAATCGGATTCAATTGATGAGCTTCTACCATAAAAGAAAATACTTCGTTTTGTGCAAAACGATATTCGGCTACCGACGTTCCTATGGCTGATATAATACTGCTCATCTGTTAAAAAATTTATTAAATTTAATAAACGGATTTTAGTAGTAATGGTTTTTTATTGCCTTCAGGCTTAATTTTTTAATATGATTACAATCCCCAGCCGTTCTTCTTGGTTGCATTTACGAATCGGTTTTTCGTTTTTTCTATTGCCTGTTTTTGTATTTGCGCTTAGCCAGGTGCCTGCAATTAACCTGTTAAAGGCGGTATTGGTATTTGTAACGTGGCATTTATTTATTTACCCGGCCAGTAATGGTTATAATAGTTATTTTGATAAAGACGAAGATAGCATAGCGTTGCTTAAAAAGCCACCCCGGGTGGATAAAAGTTTATATTATTTATCATTAATGTTAGACCTTGCAGGTTTGGTAATCGCTTTCGTAGTAAGTCTGAATTTTGCACTAGCAGTCTTATTGTATGGAATGCTGTCTAAACTCTATAGTCATCCATCCACACGGCTAAAAAAGTATCCCATTGTGAGTTTTCTGGTGGTATTTATTTTTCAGGGAGCATTCGTT
This sequence comes from Sphingobacteriaceae bacterium, assembly GCA_025450155.1. Classification (GTDB taxonomy): domain Bacteria; phylum Bacteroidota; class Bacteroidia; order Sphingobacteriales; family Sphingobacteriaceae; genus JANWIB01. The sequence goes on along the minus strand of JANWIB010000135.1, from coordinate 548 downwards.
TATTGGGCAAGTTACCAGGCGGTTTCGGGCATTCGGCATTGGGATAGTGATTTCATTACAGCCGGTTTAATTTGCTCTTGCCTAATCGGAGCCTCCTATCCGCTTACACAGGTTTATCAACACCAGGAAGATACGAAACGGGGCGACCGGACTTTAAGTTTGTTGTTGGGAATACAGGGGACTTTTCTGTTTTCTGCTTTGTTATTTGCCAGTGGTGTAGCCTGCTTGTTTACCTATTGGCAAAGGCAGGATAAGCTAATTAATTTCTGGATGTTCCTGATTTTCGCTCTGCCGGTATTTTATACTTTTATAACTTGGTATTTAAAAGTGAAAAAAGATAAAAGGGAGGCCAATTTTAAAAATATGTCTGGCATGACTATTACCAGCAGCCTGATGACGCTACTGTATTTCCTTGTTATTTGGGCAATGAAATAAAAGAGGTATTAAATTGTAATTATTTCTCTCCCTCCCACTCCGCATAAAACTGCTCCAGGTAGCGTTCCATAAAGTCATGGCGCTTTTCGGCTAAACGCTTGCCTGTAGCTGTA
>JANWIB010000134.1 GCA_025450155.1 Sphingobacteriaceae bacterium | reverse complement strand
TTACTCAAAAATTATTCAGACTGAGTGGCGAGGTTGAAAAATGGCTTTTGAAAAACTATTATGGAGGGATAAATGCCAGCTTTGAAAATTATCGTTTCCGGGACAAAGAAGCTGGTGGAATCTATACTATCAGTCCGCTATTAAGAGATAAGGATGGAGGGAAGGTTTTTTTTATTGGGTTATCACAGATTTTTGATACCCGAACCACCAATACATATACCACTAAAGGTCTGTACCTGAAATTGAATTATTCGTATGCGCCAGACTTTTTTGGTGGAGAAAATTTTACGGGAAGTTCGGTTAAAGCAGATTTTCGATTGTTCAAAGCTTTAAGTCGTAAAAGTGTTTTTGCTTTTCAGACTTATTACCACACGGTACAGAGCAAACAAACACCTTTTTATTTATTGCCTCAATTGGGCAATGACCTGATTATGAGAGGTTATTATTCGGGGCGATACCGGGATGAGAACTTATTGGCAGCTCAAGCAGAATTGCGCTATCGCATTATTCCAAGGGTGGCATTCGCGGTGTTTGGTGGTGCAGGGAATGTGTATAATAACGGGAATTTCAGCTTTGGAGATTTGAAGCCTAGTTATGGAGGAGGTATGCGCTATTTCTTTGATCCAGGAAGAGGGCAAAGTGTCCGTTTTGATTATGGAATAGGTGAGAAGAGAACCGGAGAAAAACGGCAAAAGGGATTTTATATTTCATTTAGTGAGGCTTTTTGAGGATAGTAATTGATAGAAAAAGTTTTAATTACTGCTTTTTTACGCTCTGTCTACTTAGCAATTTCCAATTATTATCTTCCATAATCCATGTTTCGAGCACTTTTAAGGTGATATCAAAAGGCCTATTTTGCAACGTAGCATTCACTTTAATTTGTCTTCTTACCGTAGCTATATTGTCAACAAACTGCACGTCATTATAGCCACGTTCTTCAATATTATTATATTTTAAATAGTCGTTGCTAAGGTGCTGCAACAGTTCTTGTTTCGTTTCAATTAACCCATTATAATGGCCTAGGCTTAGTTTACGATGCACCAATTTTTCCAACTGTGCGGTATCAGCTTGTATTAAAGCGCTATCTAAAGTAAAACAGGCTTGCAAAATTGCTCGTTCTTTTTGCTCTTCCTCCTTAGATTTAGGCTTTATATTTGATTCTTTTCTAATCCTGTCTATAATTCCTTCCAATTCAGGAACACTGAGATTACTAGTTATATTTAATCTTCCTGTTGAAATCTCAGAATGAACAATAGGCGCCATAAGCAATTTACCATTTGTAATTATCGCTATTCTCTTTCCAATATAATCTTTGGTTGCTTTTGCAAATTTTTCAGTACCCTGCTCTCCCAATTGAATTTCTATCTCTGGCATTCCTGCCTGGCTAAAAATTAAATTTACTTTCTTATAATCTTTTGCACCACAAACAGGAATCGTATCTAAAAAAAGTGTTTCCTGAAATTGAGGATCAATCACTTTGTAACTGCTTTTTTCTACCACCTTATAAAAGCCGGTTGATAGTGTCTTCTCTTTTACCTGGGCAAATAAGACAGTATTTAATAACAAAAATACTATTGATAAAAGTGTCGGTTTTACCTGTTTGGTTTTTTGCTTAATCATTAATATTCAAATTCTTTTTAGGTCCTAATTATAGAGGAGCTGCATAACGGTACCCTGTTTTTAACGTTTTAAAGCTGGTTCCTTCTTCTTTCATATATTCAATGGAATAACCTTCCGCTCCTCCCCATTCGGTTACGATTTCCAACACACCCTGTTTTTCAAAAGCGGCAAGAACATGTATATATTCCATTCCAAACTCGCCCCCGTCATCCACACTCCAAGTGCTTATACTGTTGTATTCAGCAGGAAAGTCTTCATAAACTATTTTATCCGGAGTTATTAAAACCAAAGCGGCTAATACAGAATTCTTCTTACGCTCAAATTCAAATAGATAAATACTACGGTTCTCATCAAGTTGAACTAATCCCTTATATCTTTTTATCTTTCGGCCTTTATCTGATTCTACTTTTAGTTTGTTTGTATTAGACAGGCCTTTGTCTACAGTTTTTAATTTGAGAAACATCCGATTCCTAAAAAAATCTCTGGATGTGAGCACAACAGCATGGTCTTTGTTTACAGTCCCGTATCGGGTTTTGTATAAATAGCCTCCGCTGTTTTCAAAATTATGATAAGTTGCCCGGTTATTATCCTTGATTCCTGCTTTTTTTTCTTGAATGAAATGAATGTCAAAAGGCCTTCCACCGTATGAAAAGGCTAAGGAAAATTTGGAGGGAACAATGCTGTCAGAGTTTTCATCATTGAGTATTAATGTTTGGTTACCGGCTTCGTTGCTAAATCCAAATGCAATATCATGAATATCGATTTGTTTAGCATCAACCTGTAGCGGTTCATCTCTGGCTGATTCTAAGGGTTCAGTTTGAGAAAAAGCAGAATTCCAAAAAGTCCATAGGATTAAAATTATAAGAGCTTTCATATCATTTCAAATTTTTATTCTAACATCTTCTTTAGCCCGATTTTTTTTGAAAAACTAAACTGCTTCAAAATAAATCAATTATAAGCGTTATCCTGTAAAAAGTGGAGTACCGGAAACCACTGAAAACGGGGCGTAACCGAAAAGCCACATGAGTAGGAGAAATTAAAACAAACAACATGAATTGGTATTTACAAGTTTTAAGAAAGTATGCTGTATTTAGTGGCAGAGCAAGAAGAAAAGAGTACTGGATGTACACATTGTTTAATATTATTTTTGTTATTGCTGCTATGATACTTGACAATTTAATGGGTACAACCTTTAAAATGGATACTGGATATGGCGTTCAAAATTTACCATACGGCTATGTATATCTGGCCTATGTATTAGCTGTTTTTATCCCGGGTTTAGCGGTGGCGGTTAGACGGCTTCATGACGTAGGTAAAAGTGGCTGGATGCTTTTAATAGCCTTAATCCCTCTAATTGGGGCAATTTGGCTATTGGTATTATTGGTAACGGATAGCAATCCCGGCGAGAATCAATATGGCCTCAATCCGAAAGAACAAATAGCGGATTCGGAATAACAGACCTTTAATATAGCTATCTGCAAGCCATTACCAATACCTATAGTGGCTTGCAGATAGCTTTCCTAAAATTTAATTTTAAAGTGTTCTTTAGCCTGATTTTTTTTAAAAAAAACCAAGCCAATCCAGAATAAATCCATCGTTATTGTTACCTCGGGGTGGTTTTTTATTTCTTCCCAGACCTGCTGCATTTCTTTGCTCCAGTAAATGTCGTCAAAAATTATGATGGAGTTTTCAGTAATCTTTGGCAGACATTGGTAAAAGTATCTTAAAGTGGCATCTTTTCGGTGGTTTCCATCAACAAAAAGAAAATCAAGCGTATCTATCTTTTGCAAAATTTCGGGTAGTCGATCATCAAAATTACCTATCAATAGTTCTAAATTATTGGCTTGTAATCTTTCCAGGTTTTCCTTTGCAATCTGCGCTGTTTGGGGGCAACCTTCAATGGTAATTATCTGAGCATTGGGTACAGCTTTGGATAAATAGGCGGTGGTAATACCTAAGCAAGTGCCCAATTCTATCATATTTGCAGGCTTTATATCAGCAGCTATTCGCGAAATTAACTGAGCCAGTCGTGCAGATTTCAATGCATTTTTGGCAAGTTCTTTAACTGGTTTATGTTTCTTATTGTTTATTTGAGAACCAGCCCCAAGGTCGGTAATGGCAACGATGCGCTCATCCTGAAGAAGCTCTTCTCGTAGTTTTTCTATAGCTTTAAACTCTTTACGAGGCTTAAAGTCATATATAACGATATCAAGGAATCTATACACAAAAGGTGAATGTACCCCATGACGGGTTTTTGCGTATAAACGATGCTTAAGAAAGGCTTTTGCCAGTTGCAGGTTGAGCATGAGAACCAAAAATAGAGAAACCTTTCTTTTGTGAAAAATGTTAATTTAATTAGCAGAATGGACTATAAAGAAATAGAGTCTTTAATCAAATTGCTTGATGACCCGGATCGGGAAGTTTCAAAGCTTGTAGAAGAAAGGCTCTTGTCATACGGCAGTGAAGTAATTGGGTTTTTAGAAAATGCCTGGGAACAATCTTTTGATGCTGTTTTACAGGAGCGAATAGAGAATCTTATCCATCATATCCAATTTCAAAATGTAAAACGTGAGCTTGAATTGTGGCATATGAGTGGCAATTTTGATCTTTTACAAGGCGTAATTACCCTGAATAAATTTCAATACCCAGACCTTGACGAACAAAAAATCATTAATCAGATTGAAGAGATTAAACGGGAAATCTGGGTAGAAATGATGTATGATATGAGCGCTGTTGAAAAAGTGAAACTTATTAATCATGTATTTTACAGCACTTACAGATTTACGGGTAATACTACCAATTATCAGGACCCGCAAAACTCTTTTATTAGCAGGGTATTGGAGAGTAAAAAAGGCAACCAGATTTCTCTGGCCATCCTTTATTCTATTATAGCACAAAAGCTGGATATACCAATTTATGGGGTGAATCTTCCACAGCATTTTATACTCGCTTATTTGGATGAGGCACAAGAGGATGAGGAATGGGATAACGGGGTATTGTTTTACATTAATGCGTTTAATAAAGGATTTATTTTTGGCAGAAAGGATGTAGATGCATTTTTAAAACAACTCAACCTGAAACCAGAAAAGCAGTTTTATGAGCCTTGTTCTAACGAGGAGATTATTAAACGTATCATACGGAACCTAATTGGCTCTTATTCTAATTTGGGTTCTATGGACAAGGTAAAAGAACTGGAAGAGCTTCTGGATATTTTTCCACCTAGCTTGTAAAAGAGCCCGTTCAGTTTTTTAAAATAATGCTTCACCTTATAAGGGTCCACTAAAACTCCATTAAATACGCTTTCAAAAACTCGTTCAAATCGCCATCTAACACGGCCTGTGCATTAGACGTTTCATAATTGGTACGCAAATCCTTTACTAATTTATAGGGATGCAAGACATAATTTCGTATTTGCGATCCCCACTCAATTTTTTTCTTCGATCCTTCAATAGCAGCGGTAGTTTCCATCCGTTTGCGTAATTCGGCCTCGTATAATTGCGACTTTAATAAACGAATAGCATTTTCTTTATTTTGAAGCTGCGAGCGGGATTCCTGGTTTTTAATAATGATCCCGGAAGGCTTGTGATATAAACGAACCGCTGTTTCTACTTTATTTACATTTTGTCCGCCTGCACCGCCAGAACGGAACGTTTCAAACTCGATATCGGCCGGATTGATTTCAATCTGAATCGTATCATCAATTAACGGATAAACATAAACCGATGCAAAAGAGGTATGTCGTTTGGCATTGGCATCAAAAGGGGAAATACGTACCAAGCGATGAACACCGTTCTCTCCTTTTAAATAGCCGTAAGCAAAATCACCTTCAAACTGAATGGTAACCGATTTAACTCCGGCCACCTCCCCTTCCTGCAAATCCTGTTCAGTTACTTTAAATCCGTTTTTCTCGCCCCACATAATATACATTCGCATCAGCATGTAAGCCCAATCACAGCTTTCGGTACCACCGGCGCCCGCAGTAATTTGCATCACCGCGTTGAGTTGATCCTCTTCCGAACTGAGCATATTTTTAAACTCAAGTTCTTCAACTTTAGTGCGAGTGGTATTGTACTGCTCCTTTAAATCTTCTTCGCTGGCATCGTCCGATTGGTAAAACTCATACATCACATTCAAATCCTCAAAAGAGGCTTCGGTATCAGCATAACCGTCAGTCCAAACTTTTTTAATTTGTATCGAATGCAGTACTTTTTCAGCTTCTTTCGGATTGTCCCAAAAAGTGGGATTTAATGTAGTGTTTTGTTCGACATGCAATTCATCGAGTTTCTTGTCGATGTCAAAGATGCCTCCTCAGGGCCATTATTCTGTCCCTTAAATCCTGTAATTGTTCTTTGGTCATGCTGCAAATATACATTTCAATCAGTAAGCAGGAAGAAACATCTAAAACTCCTTCTTGTTTATAGCAACCGTGCGAAAGCATAGAAGCAACGAATGGTGACGAATAGGCTTCATTTTATATGATAATCCATTATTTTAGCGAAAAATAACCGTATGTTACCTAAGATCAATTTTACTGAAACACAAGCATATCAATACCTTTCAGATCATTTAGTTGAAATAGCTGATTTACACTTACGCGATTTATTTAAAGCCGATGCGGATCGTTTTCATAAGTTTTCTATCCAGTTTGAAGAAATACTAGTAGACTATTCTAAGAACAAAATTGATGAAAAAACAATTGCTTTACTGATTCAATTGGCTAAAGAATGTGGACTGAAAGAAGCCATTGAAGCTATGTTTTCGGGTGAAAAAATTAACGAAACCGAAAACCGTGCTGTGCTGCATACCGCTTTACGAAATCAAAGCAACACCCCTGTTATCGCGGATGGCAAGGATGTAATGCCTGCTGTGAATGCTGTTTTACAACAAATGGAGGAATTTTCTAAAGCTGTTATTTCCGGCGAATGGAAGGGATATACAGGCAAAGCAATTACCGATGTGGTGAATATCGGTATTGGTGGTTCTGATTTAGGCCCCGTAATGGTAACCGAAGCATTAAAAGCTTATAAAACCCGATTAAATCCTCATTTTGTTTCTAATGTTGACGGCACACACCTAGCAGAAACCTTGAAAAAAGTTAATCCGGAAACTACGCTCTTCCTAATCGCTTCTAAAACGTTTACCACTCAGGAAACCATGACCAATGCGCATACCGCAAGAAACTGGTTTTTGGGCCACGGTGCATCTGAAGTGGACATAGCCAAACATTTTGCCGCTTTATCGACCAACGAAAAGGCGGTTAAGGAGTTTGGTATTGACCCTAAAAATATGTTCGAATTCTGGGATTGGGTTGGCGGCAGATATTCGCTCTGGAGTGCTATTGGCTTGTCCATTTCGTTAAGCATTGGCTTTGATAATTTTAAAGAATTACTTGTCGGAGCTCATGCCATGGATAATCATTTTCGAAAAGTGGAATTTGAACAAAACATTCCGATAATTCTAGCTTTATTGGGCATTTGGTACAATAATTTTTTTGAGGCAGAAAGTCATGCTATTTTACCGTATGACCAGTACATGCACCGCTTTGCTGCTTATTTTCAGCAGGGTGATATGGAAAGTAACGGGAAATATATTGACCGCAACGGCCATGTGGTAACCTATGAAACCGGACCAATTATATGGGGTGAACCGGGAACTAACGGGCAACATGCTTTCTATCAATTAATTCATCAGGGAACCAAATTAATTCCTTGCGATTTTATTGCTCCGGCTCAAAGCCATAACCCTATTGGAGAACACCATGTATTGTTGTTGTCTAACTTCTTTGCACAAACCGAAGCTTTAATGAATGGAAAAACCGCCGAAGAAGTAGTTGAAGAACTCGTTGCACAAGGAAAACCGGATGAAGAAATTAAAAAAATAACTCCTTTTAAGGTTTTTGAAGGAAACCGTCCGACTAATTCTATTTTAGTAAGAAAGATTACTCCAAGAACATTGGGTTCTCTTATTGCCATGTACGAGCACAAAATTTTTGTTCAGGGTGTCATTTGGAATATCTTCAGTTTTGATCAATGGGGTGTTGAGTTGGGTAAGCAACTAGCCAACCAGATTCTACCGGAGTTAAAAGATGATGAAAAAGTAAATACGCATGATTCATCAACCAACGGTTTAATTAATAAGTATAAACTCTGGAGATAATAAGCTAAAAAGAACTATATAGAAAGAATTTTGACCTCTATTATTTTTCTTTTTAAAGAATCTGATCAACGAAAAATTGTACTTTGAGTACAAATTTTTAATGAATAATTTGAAATAGAAAATATTCATTCGTACTTTGAACAAGTAGCAAAAAGTAATATGTACTTTACAGGCTTATTTCATTGTTTCTTTAAAAGAATAAATAAAATCTGCTTAGGTTTTGCACTTCTTGTCGGGTTAAACTACCCAGCTTTTGCTCAAAATTTCGGCTCAAAAAATAGTAAAGTCAGCTTCTTTTCTTCAACGCCCGTAGAAGACATAAAAGCGGTTTCTAATAGCCTAACTTCAATAGTAATAACAAAAACCCAGGAAATAGCTTTCCAGGTACCCATTAAAAGCTTCCAATTTGCAAAAGGGTTAATGCAGGAACATTTTAATGAAAATTATATGGAGAGCGATAAGTATCCCTACGCCAAATTTAAGGGAACTATTCAACAGCCTATAGATACAAGTAAAGATGGCGAGTATACTGTAACGGCAAGCGGAGTTTTAACAGTGCATGGCATCAGCAAACAAAGAACTATTCCCGGGAAAATTTTTGTTCAAAAGGGGAAAATGAGATTGATCTCAAGCTTTGATGTAGCCTGTGCAGATCATAACATTAAAATCCCTACAATCATTATAAGAAAAGTAGCCGAAATAATCAAGGTAAATGTTGATGCTACATTAAGTCCATTAAACCCATAAATTATGCAGCAAATCAAAGTTCTCTTTATCCTAAGTGTTTGCTTCTTGTTAAGCCTGGTTTTAAAAGCGCAAGATACTGACTCCTTGTTGAATCAATTCTCAACAAAAAATGATTCTTTGAATACCTATCCTTCTACTTTTAAATCTACACGTGTGGTTCTATCGCACTCCAGCGAAACACAAAAAAAGCATGATCTCGATTTACGGATTCGTCATCATTTTGGAGATATTGGTGGCCGTTTTGGAGGATCACATACCTTATTTGGCCTGGATGTAGCTTCTGATTTGTTTATTGGATTAGATTACGGGCTATCAGACCGATTTACTATTGGAATAGGGCGAAGCCGCCAGGAAGAATTATATGATTTGTTTTTAAAGTACAAGCTTTTACAACAGAATGAATCTACTATACCATTAACGCTAACTTTATTGGGGCAGACAGGCCTTATCGTCAGAGAAGAACTTTCTACGAATGAGTTCGATAGCTTTGGAAACAGGTGGTCATATTTATTGCAAGCAATTATTGCCAGAAGGTTTTCTTCGGCCATTTCTGTAGAAATACTCCCAACCTATCTTATCCGTTCACAGGCGTTAGATCCTTTAGATAATGAAAACCTTTTTAGTCTTGGTATTGCAGGCCGTTTGAAACTAACTAAGCGACTTTCTTTTGTAGCGGATTATCAATTAGTAAATGCTTTTGGGCGGCCTGATTTATCTGAAACTTATTATAATCCGCTGGGGGTAGGATTAGAGATTGAAACCGGGGGTCATATTTTTTCCTTGAATTTTATGAATTCCCAACATATTCTGGAAAATAATTTTATTCCGAATACTACAAAATCATGGGGTGATGGAGGTGTACGGTTTGGATTTACTATCTCTAGAAATTTCACGCTTTTCAAATCAAAAAATCCGGATACAGAAACT
>JANWIB010000133.1 GCA_025450155.1 Sphingobacteriaceae bacterium | reverse complement strand
TACCGGAACAGAAGAGAATTGAGTCAATTCTGTAATCGCTAATTTCATTAATAAGGTATCCATTAAGGCAATTCGTTCGGCCTCCCAATTTTTTGTTTTTTTCGATATTAAATTTTGCCATTCTGCATCAAAAGCAATGGTTTTATTAAACAGATCAATAATAAACTGACGGTCCTCCACCCAATTTGGAACTAATTGTGCTAACTTATTTTCCAGGGGATCTTCGCTTTGGAAATTTTTAAACGTTTTTGCCATCAAAGCCTGTAAAACTTCTTTATCTACCGGCCAGTTAATAAATTTCTCCTCAAAAACCTGTTCTACACTCGGCGTTTTCAGAATTACTTTTTTAAAGATGTATTTAATAATGTCTTTTTCTGTTTGTATAGAGGTATCTTCCTGTTGAACATATTGCTCATAATCCGGGGTTGATTTTAGCGTTTTAAATATAATTTTTGCAATCTCCGGATCAAAAGCCCATGAAGTCTTATATTTTTTCACCGCTGAAAGATATTCGGGGTTATCCTTTAGCGCTACGATAAACTTATTGGTATGTAATTTGGTACTTACATTAAGATCTTTTTCTGTAGGAAGAAGCTTATTGGCCCGTTCTTCAGCATCAATTAACGTATAATCAGCAACTTCTATAAACAAAGAAAGCATCCAGGCGTACATTTCATACACATCATCCACACTTTCAAGCAACGTTTTCTCAAATAATTTAACCGATTTATTTTCTGATAAATGATAAGCGTATAATGCCTGCAACACTTTTACCCGTAGGTGCCTTCTATTTAACATATATGGTAAGAACGATCTGTATGATGCTTTTGTAATTGTGGACAAAAGTAGTAAAATTTAGATATTCATAGCCATTATTACCCAATCGTACAAGCTAAATCCTTACTTTTGTTACTTCCTGATATGAAAGACTTAGCTTACCTGAATAAATTCTTCTATAAATACCGGTGGAAACTGGTTCCCGGAATATTATTTGTAATCATTTCTAACATTTTTGCCATTCTTCCGGCACAAGTTATTCGCGTTTCTTTTGACCTGGTTAAAGAAAATATCAGCTTATATCGGTTATTTAATGGATTTGACAGGCAAGCATTAGTTTATACAATTTTTGGCTATAGTTTATTATTGTTTGGGGCAATCGTTCTGGCTCTGGCGCTAATACGGGGTATCTTTCTTTTCTTTATGCGGCAAACCATCATTCTGATGTCCAGGCATATTGAATATGACCTAAAAAATGAAATTTATCAGCATTACCAAAATCTATCCATGGCCTTTTATCGCCGCAATAATACTGGCGACCTAATGAACCGGGTAACGGAAGATGTAAGCCGTGTAAGAATGTATGTAGGACCAGCTATCATGTATACCATTAATACCACTGTGCTTTTTATTCTGGTAATTATTGCCATGGCCAGCGTAAATATAAAACTCACTATTTATGCCATTTTACCTTTGCCGGTTTTAGTCTTTACCATTTACTATGTACATCAAATAATTAATTATCGTAGCGAACGGATACAGGAAAGGCTATCAAAAATTTCGGGATTTGTTCAAGAAACATTTTCGGGAATAAGGGTAATTAAATCCTACGTAAGAGAAAAAGATGTAAGGGGAAAGTTTGCTGCAGAAAGCGAAGCGTATAAAACTGACTCCATGTCCCTGGTAAAAGTTCAGGCGATGTTTTACCCGATTATGTTGTTATTAATTGGGTTAAGCACCATTATAACGGTATATATAGGCGGAATCGAAACCATGAAGGGTAACATTACCTCGGGCAACATTGCCGAGTTTATTATATATGTAAACCAATTAACCTTTCCGGTAACCTCGTTAGGCTGGGTAACCTCGTTAATTCAACGTGCAGCAGCATCTCAAAAACGAATTAATGAGTTTCTACAGACAAAACCGGAGATCAAACAAATTAATGATGAGCAATTTGCTCTAAAAGGCGATATAGAATTTAGAGCGGTAAGTTTTACTTATCCTGACACAGGAATAAAGGCCCTTAATACTATTTCCTTTCGGGTAAAACCAGGTGGTTTTTTAGCAATTATAGGAAAAACAGGCTCCGGAAAATCTACTATTGCCAATCTCCTCATGCGCATGTATGATACCAGCCAAGGCACTATTCTTATTGATGGTAAGGCCATCACAGAATTAAACTTGCATCATTACCGGGACCAAATTGGATTTGTTCCGCAGGAAGTATTTCTCTTTTCGGATACTATTGCGAACAACATTGCCTTTGGCGAATCCAAAACCGATATACAAAAAGTAGAGCAGGCGGCTAAAGATGCCGCTATTTACCACAACATCATTCAATTTGATAAAGGATTTGAAACAGTTATAGGTGAAAGAGGCATTACCTTATCGGGCGGGCAGAAACAACGTACTTCTATTGCAAGAGCCCTGGTACGCAATCCACAGATTTTGATATTTGACGATTGTCTTTCTGCCGTAGACACCCGCACCGAAGAGGAAATACTTAATAACTTGGGCAAAAAAATGAAGGGGAAAACAACTATTTTAATTGCCCACAGGGTATCAACCATAAAAAATGCGGATCAAATTCTGGTTTTAGATGCAGGTGAAGTTATAGAGCATGGTACTCATGAAATGTTGCTTGAAAAGCGGGGAACTTATTTTGAACTTTATGAAAGACAGCTGCTCGAGGAACAGGAAATTGAAAATAACATGTAATTAGGTTAAAAATTGTTTTTTGAACTTTAAAAATTATTCCTTTATATTTACCGCAAGCTAAACTAACTAACTGCACAATGGGAGATTTTGATAACAAAGAGCGAGAAGAGGTTTTTTCAAAAAAAGTACGGGCCGGAAAACGGACTTATTTTTTTGATGTAAAGTCCACAAGGTCAAATGATTACTACATTACCGTTACTGAAAGTAAAAAACGTTTAGAAGACGGAGTTTTTGTAAAACACAAAATCTTTTTATACAAAGAAGATTTTGAAAAATTTGCTGAAGGGCTTAAAGAAACTGTAGATTATATCAAAGCCCATCAGGAAGTAGTAGAAAAAAGATACGAATTTACGGAAAACAGCACTGAACCTACCAAGGCGGAAGACGACTTTTCTTTTGATATTTAGTAACAAATTCCTTGATATAAAAAAACCATTCCCAAATTAGGAATGGTTTTGTAGCTTTTTAGTCAAGTTAAAGAGAAAGCCGGAAAATATTTTCCGGCTTTCTCTTTAACTTGCTTGACAACTAATTAAAACTCAAAATGGTCTTTATATTCCATCACATTGTTATATGAATTAACCATGCTGTTATATTCAGATAACATATTCTCGCGAATGGATTGTTCATCTGTAGTTTCTTTTATTGGATCTTCTAATTTTCTACTCATCGTTTTAGCTTTTCCATAAAACTCGTCGCAATCTTTTTTATACATTTCCAACATATCATATAAAATTCCTTTGTAAGTATCTTTTTTAAGCTCTTCCTTATTTGAGGTTAAAACAGAAGAAAACTCGGAAAGAGATTTGTCAAACTGTTCAACTTTAGCCTTAAATTGTCCTTTATCAATTTTATCCACTGATTTTTTCGACATAGTTAACAGTTCTTTAGAAAGCATGGTTAACCTATAAAACTGCTCTTTGGCTTTATACTTATTTTCTACTGCATCTTCTATCTCTGTTTTGTTTTCCTTATTCTCAATTTCTTCCAAAATAGAATGCAGCTTATCCTGATGCCCATAAAATTCTTCTAGTGTCCGTTTAAAGGCGGTATGCAATTGTTTTCCTTTGACAAAACTATCATCCTTATAGTCGCCCCTTTTGTAGTAAGTTTTCATGTCTTCTACAATTTTGGACAACTCAAGATATGATTTGGTATACGATAAACCAGTTTTAGATAACTCATCATCAGAAGCGGCTTTATTAAATTCTTTAATTTTCTGATCAGTTGAATAGTCGGGCTTAAGGTCTAAGGACCATATATTGCTTTCGACATTTTTTTCATCACCTTGTGGGCCTTTTTCGTAATCAAAAATCCTTGAATACGTATCTACTGATGACTCTACCTTTGGATAAAGGTTGTTATAGATTTCGACTATTGTGCCTTGAAGCTTTTGGCCGGCTTCACTGGTTTCAGATTCAGCAACTTTTGCGCCCTTATTGTTGCACGCTGTGGCTACAGTTAATATAGCTAATAAAATTAATAAACTTTTTTTCATCATTTTTCAATTTTAATTCTCTACCGATTCTTTTTCCGTTTCAGTTTCAACTTCGCCCTTACTGCTTCCAAATAACCATAATAATCCACCTACTACTACTAATCCACCACGTATTCCCCAACCAACGGTTTCGCCCCAGTTATCAATCCACATAAGCAGCCTCAAATTATACCCAATAAAATACAAGACGATTGATCCTACTCCAAACAGAAGCATAGAGGATCCAATTTTTCCTAACATAATTTAAAAATTAAGTAAAACTATATTTAACATAAACCTGGTTTTATACCGCCAATGTGTACCTTAAGTTTCAATTAATTTTTTCTCCCAATGCTAACTTCTTAACTAATTGTATCTTTGCAAAAAACTTAGATTTTAATGCAATATCTTACTGTAGACCAGAATTTTTTGGGCATTGATGATGAAACGAAAAGCAGTTATGCTAATAGCCAGGTGGTTATCCAATCTTTACCTTATGAATATACCTCATCTTATTTGAGTGGCTCGGCAAAAGGCCCCGAAGCTATTTTAAAAGCTTCGCAATTTGTAGAATTGTATGATGAGGAATTGGAATGCGAAACCTATTTAAAAACTGGAATCGCTACGCTTAACCCTTTAAATTTTGGTAAAAAAATTGATTCTGAAGCAATAACATTGATTGAAGAACAAACCGAGCGTTTATTAGAAGACAGGAAGTTTGTTGTTTCTTTAGGCGCCGAACATACCGTAACATATGGCATTGTCAGAGCTTTTTCAAGAAAGTACTCCAACCTCACTCTCCTCCAATTAGATGCACATTCTGATCTTCGTTACAGCTACCAGAATAATCTCTATTCACATGCTTCAGTGATGGCACGTATCCATGAAATGGGTATAAACATTAGCCAGGTGGGTATCAGGGCACAATGTATCGAAGAAGCAACACTGATTAAAGAATCAGAAAATATCCATACATTTTACGCTCATTATATCCGAAACAATCCTTTATGGATAGAGGAATTAGTTAACACCTTAGGCAATGATGTTTACATTACCATTGATGCCGATGGATTTGATCCGTCAATAATGCCCGCTGTTGGCACAGCGGAACCCAATGGCTTACTATGGAATGAAACTTTAGACTTACTGAAAAGGGTATGTGCAGAAAGAAATGTTGTTGGCTTTGATATTGTAGAATGCGCACCTGTAGCGGGAAGTATTTTATCAGAATATACACTTGCCAAATTAGCTTATCGCCTTCTGGGATATATTTTCAAATAATAATTAAATAAATTATATAAATACATGGGATTACAGTGTGGAATTGTAGGATTACCGAACGTAGGAAAATCAACACTTTTTAATTGTTTATCGAACGCAAAAGCACAGGCTGCTAACTTTCCGTTTTGTACCATCGAACCCAATATCGGAGTAATTACCGTTCCGGACGAACGATTAAATAAACTGGCAGAACTGGTTAAACCCCATAAAATTGTTCCGAATACTATCGAAATTGTTGATATAGCCGGGCTGGTTAAAGGTGCTAGTAAAGGAGAAGGCTTAGGAAACCAGTTTCTGGGAAATATACGGGCTACCAATGCTATCATTCATGTTCTAAGATGCTTTGATGATGGAAATGTGGTCCATGTGGATGGCTCAGTAGATCCAATCAGGGATAAGGAAATTATCGACGCGGAGTTACAGTTAAAAGATCTGGATACAGTAGTCAAGAAAATTCAGAAAGTAGAAAAAATGGCTAAAACCGGTGGTGATAAAGATGCTAAAAAAGCATACGAAGTATGCAGCATGGTTAAAACCCACTTAGAATCGGGAAAATCTGTCCGTAACGCTCCTATTACAGAAGAGGATAAAGAGCATATCGCAGACCTTTTTCTACTAACGGCTAAACCTGTACTCTATGTTTGTAATGTGGACGAGGGTGCTGTAAATACAGGTAACACCTATGTAGAACAAGTAAAAGAGGCCGTAAAAGAAGAAAAGGCAGAAGTTCTGGTAATTTCTGCTAAAATTGAATCTGAAATTGCCGAACTGGATAGTTATGAAGAAAGGCAGCTTTTTTTAGAAGATTTAGGGCT
>JANWIB010000132.1 GCA_025450155.1 Sphingobacteriaceae bacterium | reverse complement strand
CTTTCTGCCGAAGATGCAAAGAATCAATTGGTAGAAACTTTGCGTGAAGAGGCTAGAACACAGGCAATGATGCAAATCAAAGATATTGTGGATGAGGCCAAGCTAACCGCGGCTAAAGAAGCTAAAAAAGTGGTTATTCAAACCATTCAGCGTACAGCAACAGAGTCCGCTATCGAGAATACGGTTTCTATTTTCAATATCGAGAACGATGAGATTAAAGGCCGTGTAATTGGTCGTGAAGGACGAAATATTCGTGCACTTGAAGCCGCAACCGGTATTGAAATTATTGTAGATGATACGCCCGAAGCGATTATCCTTTCAGGTTTTGATCCGGTGAGGAGAGAGATTGCTCGTTTAGCCCTGCATCGCCTGGTAACAGATGGCCGTATCCACCCGGCTCGTATTGAGGAAGTGGTGGCAAAAACGAAAAAGCAAATTGAAGACGAAATTGTAGAGATTGGTGAGCGTACAGTTATTGATTTAGGCATCCATGGATTGCATCCTGAATTGATCCGTATGGTAGGTAGAATGCGTTATCGTTCATCTTATGGACAGAATTTGCTTCAACACTCTCGTGAAGTTGCTAATTTCTGTGCAACGATGGCTGCAGAGCTCGGCTTGAATGTGAAGTTGGCTAAACGTGCCGGATTATTACACGATATTGGTAAAGTGCCAGACGATAATCCGGAGTTGCCACACGCAATTTTGGGTATGCAGTTGGCTGAGAAATATAAAGAGCATCCCGAAGTATGTAATGCCATTGGCGCCCACCACGATGAAATAGAAATGACTTCGTTGATTTCGCCAGTTATCCAGGCTTGCGATGCCATTTCGGGTGCCCGACCTGGGGCAAGACGCGAAGTAGTTGAAAGCTATATCAAACGTTTGAAAGAATTGGAAAATCTTGCATTATCCTATCCGGGAGTAGAAAAAACATTTGCGATACAGGCGGGACGTGAATTGCGTGTAGTGGTAGAAAGCGAGCGGGTAACAGATGCACAAGCGGAAGTTCTTGCCGCGGACATTTCAAACCGCATTCAAACCGAAATGACTTATCCCGGGCAAATTAAAGTAACCGTGATACGCGAAACCCGGTCTGTAGCTTTTGCGAAGTAATTAAGAATTTGCCAGTTTTATGTATAGAAGCGTTGCTGAAATAAATTTAGCAACGCTTTTTAGATTAGCTTTAGTCAAATTCTCCGGCTGTTTCTTTATTGATTTTTTCTTCCAATGCCTTACTTAGAAATGTTTTTACCAGTTTGTCTGCAAAGCCGGAGCGCCAGTTTTCTACGGTAGCAGGTAATTCGTAAACAAACTTTGGAGAATTGGTAAAGAACCAAACCTCCTCGTCTTTAATCACAGCAGCCATTACTTCATTTTTGGGCGTAATCATGATGATGCACTCCATAATAGTAAATAAACCTGGTACAGCTCCGGTAATTACTTTGGCGTTCATTCCATCCGTATCCTCTTCTTCTGTAACCGTTTGAAGCATTTCTTTAAAAAGTGATTGGTTTTTGCCAATGAGTTGAGTTAAGGCTTGAATTTGAGAGGCCGAGTAAAAATATTTTAAACGGGGATAGAGTAAATTATTAACACTCTTCTGCGTGGACTTAGCCTTGGATTGTGCAGAACCTGTTGTCGAACTTATAAAAAGAGCGATACTTAAGAAAATGATTTTACACATGTTATTCATGTTTAGCAAATTATAAAGCAAATAACGTATTAATTTTTAATTTTGACTATGCAAAAAGTCATAGTACGTCCCATTGATAGACTTTTCGATAGCTATTCAGAATCGCACCAGCATCCAATCAACAAATTGATTCATTGGATATGTGTTCCGCTTATTGTTTTCAGCCTATTAGGGTTAGTTTGGGCGATTCCGTTCCCTCATTTAAACTTTTTAGGGCGATATAACGGATTTGTAAACTGGGCTTCCTTCCTTATCGGTTTTTCCATTTATTATTATTACCGGCTTTCGCCTGTGCTTTCTTATGCAATGCTGTTGTTTGTTTTTGCTTTCTCGGCTGGAATAGTAAGCCTGGAAAAATTACATACCAACAGTGGCTGGCCCGATGTGTGGCAGGTATGCCTGGGTATTTTTATCGTCTCCTGGATCGGGCAGTTTATCGGGCATAAAATAGAAGGCAAAAAGCCCTCTTTTTTTGAGGATGTGAAATTTCTTTTGATTGGCCCGATATGGCTATTGCATTTCTTGTTTAAAAAGGCCGGAATTAGATACTAGCTTGATTAAAAGACATGTTTGGTGAGAAATACTAACCTGAAGCGGATTATTTACTATCCAGCCCCTTCTCTTTTTTTGCTCTATTTTCGCAGCGATCACAAAGATCGGTGATATTCTTTAACGCTCTAGCCTGTGCAACCGTGCCTTCAAATATTTCATCAGTCCTAGCCGTGTTGATATAAGAGCAATCCTTATACAGGTGATAACTCTTACCGGATTTTGTCCAGTAAACGAGGTTCGCACCATTGTTAAGCGACTCAACTTGTTTTGTCTGTTCAATCTGTTTTTTCTGTTCAGTATACTTCTCCTGAGACGGTGGATTGAAATCAATTCCAAATATACCTGCAATCACCATCGCTATAACAGCGACAGCGCCGACAATACTTTTTTGTTTACCACTCATGTTCTTATTTGTGAAAATGAGGATAATGAGGGGCAAGAAAGCAATGACACTAATGATCAGGCCCAACTGGTTCTGAATGAAAAATTTAATACTATCCTTTTCTGAGGCGGGGTCGAGTCTGTTTGACT
This sequence comes from Sphingobacteriaceae bacterium, assembly GCA_025450155.1. Taxonomy (GTDB): domain Bacteria; phylum Bacteroidota; class Bacteroidia; order Sphingobacteriales; family Sphingobacteriaceae; genus JANWIB01. The sequence goes on along the minus strand of JANWIB010000132.1, from coordinate 5,533 downwards.
TTTTCCATAGCAGAGAACCAGTAACGACAAAAATCAAATCCGCTACAATCAGGACAATGAGCCACGTCATATTAATTGGTACTTTTCTAAGCAGAAGAATTGCACCGATTTCAAAACCAATAGCCACAATCCAGCAAATAATGGCAATAATACGAAGGTTTTTGGCCTTCGCCTTGCTCTCATCACCCGCAACGAAATGATTTGTTTCCCTTGATTCAGATGGTATTTCTCCGCCTTCTACCCGGGTTACTTTTTTTGATGTTTTATCGTTTGCCATTTCTTTTCCTAGTTAAACTATTTAAATAGAATTTATTATTAAGACACAAATAGATGATTTTAGTTTTTAAACTTTTTAGAGATTGGCTGATAAACACAGGCTTAGGAATACGCTTCTTAATAGTAACTTAACATTCATCTCACCTTTCCTTAATCAATCTATAATATTCAGGTAACATTGTCCTAATACTTTTGTGCTCAAACAAACAGCACAAAAAGTGAAAACTAAACGCATTCCCCAAATTTTAGGATTACTGCTATTCTTCAGCGTAAATGTTAATCTGGTTTTTGCACAAGTTGGAAAAGTTGCAGGGCAGGTAATGGATAAGAAAACAGGGGAAACCCTGATTGGCTTAACCGTTAAAGTGAAAGGCACAACTCAAGGCGTTGCTACGGATGTAGAAGGTCGTTATGTGTTGCCAGGATTAATACCTGGAAAATATACGCTTGACTTTTCCTATATCGGTTATCCTACCAAAAGCATTTCTGAGGTAATGGTAACAGCTGGAAAGGTAACGTCTTTGGACGTGGTGATGGAAGAGTCTGCCGGGCAACAGCTGGCAGAAGTGGTGGTAACCGCTACTGCCCGTCAGGAGTCTATTAGTGGATTGTATGCCAAGCAGAAAGCCAATGTTAATATTTCGGATGGTATTTCTGCCGACCAGATTAAACGTTCTCCGGATAGAAATACTTCGGAGGTTTTAAAGCGTGTGAGTGGAACGAGTGTTCAGGATAATAAATTTGTTGTCATCAGAGGATTGAGCGATAGATACAATACCACCCTGTTAAATAATGCGGTGCTGCCAAGCACTGAGCCGGATAAAAAAGCTTTTTCATTTGATATTATTCCTTCAAATATGATTGATAACATTGTTATCAATAAAACGGCTTCTCCGGAATATCCCGGAGATTTTGCCGGAGGAGTAGTGCAGGTGATTACCAAAGATATTCCGGAAGATAACTATTTATCCATATCAGCTGGTTGGGGATATAATTCTCAAGCTACGTTTAATAATTTCGAATTAGGCTCCAAAGGGAAATACGAATTTTTGGGATATAATGAATCTTCAAGAAATATCCCTAAAGGAATTCCACGCACTTTTACATATCGCCAGATGACCGATCCGCAAAAAATTGCGGCGGGCAAATTATTTAGCAACAGTTTTGGGGTAAATCAGTATAATTCTGCGGCACCTATTCAATCTTATCAGGCTAATCTGGGTTTAACTAAAACGTTTAAGAACGATGCTAAAGTAGGTGCTATTCTTGCTTTAACCTATCGTAAAGGGCAATCAGTTTATAACTCGGAACGATTTGATTATGAATCGGGAACGGATAAGCAGTACGATTTCAGAGATGTAAATAACAAATACAGTACGGCTTTAGGCGGCTTGGCCAACTTCGCTTTTGTTAAAGGGAATAATAAGATAGCACTTAAAAATGTATATAATATCGCTTTAGATAATAGTTACGTATCCCGTTCGGGCATCCAATACTTAAATACAGATTCGATTAGAGGGTACTCTTTAGACCTAGTGAGTAAATCCTTATTTAATACCCAATTAGAAGGCGAGCATAAATTATCGTCCAAAGCCTTCAAGTTAAATTGGAATCTGAACTATTCTTATTCGGATAGGTTGCAGCCCGATTTAATGTCTGTAAACTATAACAAAGATTTTGATAATGCGGATCCGGCAAAACGGATTTATATCGCACAGGTACCTAATGGGTCTGCATCACGTACTGACGCCAGTCGATTTTTTTCACAACTATTCGAAGATAGTTATGGAGGTGCTTTAAATGTTACGCTTCCATTTAGCTTCCTGAAAGAAAAAAACAGTTTAAAAGCGGGCGTATTTAAACAATATAAAATGCGTGAATTTAGCGCCAGAAAATTCGGATACATTCAATCTTTTGGTTCCTTTAATCAATCTTTATTAGTACAGCCCTTTAACCAGATATTTAGTTCGGAGAACCTAAATCCGAACGGATTTATTATGGAAGAAGGAACAGAGAATGCCGATAAATACGATGCAACTTCTGATGTTAATGCTGCCTATGTACAACTGGAAAATAAGTTTGGAACTAAATTGCGTGTGGTATGGGGAGCCAGAGTAGAAGACGCCTATCAGGATGTAAATACCTTTGATTATGCCGGCGATAAATTGAAAGTATCTAATACCTATTTAGATGTAATGCCATCGCTAAATGCCACTTATACGTTTAACGATAAAACCAATATACGGTTCTCTGCTTCACAAACCGTTACCCGGCCGGAATTGAGAGAGCTGGCTAACTTTGGTTTCTTTGATTACATTTCAAAACGAATTCTTCAGGGAAACCCCGATTTAAAAAGAAGCCAGAATACCAATCTCGATTTAAAATACGAGTTTTATCCCGGAAGCGGTCAGATTATATCCTTTTCAGGATTCTATAAATATTTTAAAAATCCGATCGAACAGGTGGTTTCATCCGGAAGTGTAAGAAATATCACGTTTCAAAATGCAGAATCAGCGCAGTCTTATGGAGTAGAAATAGAGTTTAGAAAGCGCTTAGGGTTTATCAACTCCGATAAATTCTTTAATAATCTCATTGCTTACACCAATGCTTCAGTTATCTTCTCTACAGTAAACCTCAATAGTTTAGTATCCGAGGTTACATCCAGAGCACTGCAGGGTCAGTCGCCTTATATTATTAATGCCGGGTTACAGTATAGCGATGAAAAGAATCTATCCTTCAGCCTGCTTTACAATCGTATTGGCCAGCGTATTGCTGAGGTTGGTTATCAGGGTTATCCTGATATTTATGAAAAAGGCCGCGATGTATTAGACTTCCAGGCAAGCAAACGCTTTCTGCAAAATAAAGCCGAAATACGCCTGAACCTGTCGGATATTCTTAATCAAAAAACATTGTTTTATCAAAATCAGGATGGTAAAAAAACCTACGACGCTTCAAAAGATAATTTAATGAATAGCGTGAGGATGGGTAGAACCGCTTCATTGGCCTTCATCTATAATTTCTCCTTGAATAAGAAATAGTGTTCATAGTATGATAACATCAATTTAAATAAATGATAAAACAGAGATAACATGGACGAAATATGGGGCCGTTACTTTTGCTAGAAATAATTAAAAAAACATCATGAAAAAGCTTCTTTTACTCACAGTTATTTTAGGAATCACTTTTGGCGCATGCCGCAAAACGGATGACGGAGGTACGGACATAGTACCGGGTCCAAAAACTCCTGAAGAATTAAAAGGCGATATTACGGTAAATACGACCCTTACTGCCGACCGTGTTTGGATATTAAACGGATTTGTGTTTGTAAAAAACAATGCGGTATTAACCATAGAGCCTGGTACTGTTGTTAAAGGTGGAGTAGGTCAAAAAAGTGCGTTAATTGTTACACAAGGTGCTAAAATAATGGCTGATGGAACGGCATCCAGGCCCATTGTATTTACCTCTGGCCAGCCAGTTGGAGCCCGTAAGCCAGGCGATTGGGGTGGCATCATCCTCATAGGAAGGGCCACAACCAACCGTACTACTCCGGTATTAATTGAAGGCGGAGTAGGTATTAACTACGGAACAGAAAAAATTGATGACGATAATTCGGGTATATTACGTTATGTGCGCATCGAATACGCGGGTATTGGTACCAATGATAGCGAGATTAACGGACTTTCTTTATATGCCGTTGGAAGTAAAACGGTATTGGATCATATTCAGACGGCGTATGCGAACGACGATGCGTTTGAGTTTTTCGGCGGAACGGTAAATGCTACGTACCTGGTATCGTATGCCACTGCTGATGATGATTTCGATTTCGACTTTGGTTATAATGGGGCTATTCAATATGCTGTCGCATTAAGAGATCCTGCGTTTGTAGATGCGGCAGATGATGGTAACGGTATCGAATGCGACAATGATAAAGATGGTACGGATGCAGCGCCGATCACATATCCTAAACTGTCTAATATCACTATTATTGGTCCAAACAATGCTGTCGGTACAGCTGCACGCCATGCCTATGGTAACCGTTGGAGAAGAGGTTGTAAGTTTACATTCAATAACTCCATCATTCTGGGTGCTCAAAAAGGTGGGTTAAATATCGAATCGGATAAAACGGCTAATTTTTATAAAAATGGGGAGGCTCAGTTTAAAAATAATATTGTAGCGTCTTTTACCGCTCCGTTTTTAACCAATGCTACCGTATTAACTGCTGCTGATATAGAAACCAAAGCTTTAGGCGAAGGCAATGTGAAATTAGCTCCTGCCGATGTTAAACTAATGGATGCCTTTAAATTATCGGGTCCTAATTTCTTGCCTGCGGCAGGTTATCTGGCTCTTCAAGGTACGTTTATTGCCACTCCGGGTGCTGCTACAGTAAATTACAGGGGTGCTTTCGGTAGTACTGATTGGACCGAAGGTTGGGCAAACTGGGACCCGCAGAATAAAGCATATTAATTTCATACTTAATATAAATTGATTAGTTTGAGTTAAAACCCGCCGAAAGGCGGGTTTTTGTTTTCCTCTTTTCTGAAATTTCTGTTATTGAACGATTTGCTTTGGCTGTATTAATTTCTATTTTAGGAGAAAAGGGCGAAAGTTTTTAACTAATTAAAAGTGAACGGGCCAGAAACATATTTATTAGATAAAAGGCTAAGGGCTATCGATGTGATATCTGACGAGAGTTTAGCGCTTCTGCATCATCATATCCGACAGCGGAAATTAGCTAAAGGCCAGTTTTTGCTTACTGAGGGGGCGATATGTAGAAGCATCTATTTTGTTGAAAAAGGATACCTGAGGACTTTTTATAATAAAGATGGTAAAGAGATTAATTTGAATTTTTCATTAGAAAATAGTTTTGTAACTGATCTTAAAAGTTTGCAAACCGCATTGCCTTCTGAGTTTTATATTCAGGCGGGAGAAGATGCCATCGTATGGGAATTTTCAAAACAAAAATTACTTGATTTGTATACTCAATCAGCAGAAATTACCTCGCTTGGACGAAAATTGCTCGAAATGCTGCTTTTAGAGCAAGAAGAGCATGCTAATCTTTTTAAATTATATAATCCGATAGAACGTTATCAGTACATACTGGAGCAAAAACCGCAACTTCTACAACGGATACCACTCTCTAAGCTATCCTCCTACCTGGGCATTTCCCGCGAAACGTTAAGTCGCATAAGAAAAAGATAGTTTTTGTGTCATTTGCCACAATTTAACTGGATGAATTGGTGGATTTTTGTTTTATCAT
>JANWIB010000131.1 GCA_025450155.1 Sphingobacteriaceae bacterium | reverse complement strand
TTGTAAAATATAATCTGAAATGGCTACTAACGTATATTCTTCTCCAAACATCGTCCCATCTTCGCAAACAAAACACAAGCGATCCACATCCGGATCAACGGCGATTCCTAAATCAGCATTTTTTGAAACCACATGCTGCGATAACGCAGTCAGGTTTTCGGGTAGCGGTTCCGGGTTATGCGGAAACTCTCCATCAGGAACACAATATAATTCGTGCACGGTTTTTACACCTAAAGCTTTTAACAATGCAGGTACAAAGGTTCCTCCAGTAGAATTTACACCATCAATAACAACTTTAAAATCAGCTTTTTTAATAGCCTTTACGTCTACTAAGGGCAATGCCAAAATTTTGTCGATATGTTTTTTAAGATAGGTATTATCGGGTGTTACTTTCCCCAAGTGGTTTACCTCAGCAAAAGCTAAGTCAGTTTGCTCAGCAAGCGCTAGTACCTCTTTACCATCGGTATCGCTAATAAACTCGCCTTTAGCATTAAGCAATTTTAACGCGTTCCATTGCTTGGGGTTATGACTTGCCGTTAAAATAATTCCGCCACCCGCTTTCTCTCCTGGCACAGCAATTTCTACTGTTGGTGTAGTAGATAAGCCCAAATCAATTACATCTACGCCAATACTTTGCAAAGTTCCCACCACAAGGTTTAACACCATTTCTCCAGAAATGCGAGCATCTCGCCCTACTATAATCTTTTTATTACCGCTTTTTTCTATTATCCACTTACCAAAAGCCGCGGTAAATTTAACAATGTCGATTGGTGTTAAGCCATCACCGGCTACACCGCCAATAGTTCCTCTTATACCAGAAATTGATTTAATTAAAGTCACAACGATACGTTTAATTTAGTGTTCAAAAATAGTAATAAAAGGCTAATCACTCAACACACAAATTAGAATTACATATATTTGCAAGCACTTTTAATTCCATATATGTCCAAAAAGTGGTATCACAACTGGTTTAATTCCCCTTATTATCATATTCTTTACCACCAACGGAACGATGAGGAAGCCGAATTTTTTATAGATAACCTGTGTGCATTTTTAAAGCCTCCCATAAACTCGCTCTTACTTGATGCAGGCTGCGGCAGGGGACGGCACGCTATCTATTTCAACAAAAAAGGATATCATGTAATCGGAACAGACCTTTCTTACTCCAATATAAAGTTCGCCAAGCAATTTGAAAATGATACGCTGAACTTCTACATTCATGATATGCGCCATTTAATGTATATCAATTATTTCGATATGGTGTTGAATCTGTTCACCAGTTTTGGCTTTTTCAATACCGAAAAAGAACATATAAAAGCATTAAAAAGCTTCAATAAGGCTTTAAAGAAAGATGGTCTATTAGTTCTGGATTACTTTAACCGTGAAAAAATTATGCGGCATTTAGTGGGGCAGGAAATTAAACAGGTAGAAGATATCGAATTTCACCTAACCAAAACTGTAGAAGGTGATATGATTATCAAAAACATAACTTTTGAGCATAAAAACAAAAACTTTGCATTCAAAGAGGAGGTAAAAGCGTTCTCACTAGATGATTTTAAAAAGCTTTTTAAAGCCAGCAACTTTGAAATTTTACATCAATTTGGCGATTATTCTTTAAATCCCTTTGATGAAGAAAAATCAGATCGTATCATTTTCATTTGCCGAAAAGCCAATGCTTGATTCGCTATTACAACTTGATCAGGATATTTTTCTTGCTATAAACAAGGACCTGTCTAATCCTTTTTTCGACTGGCTGATGCCACTTTTAAGAAACCGCTATTTCTGGTCGCCCCTGTACCTCTTCTTAGTGGTATTTTTTACCCGTAATTACAAACGGCAGGGTTGGCTGCTTGTTTTATTTTTCCTGGCAACATTTGCCTTAACGGATTATACCACATCTGGAGTATTTAAACACTTATTTGAAAGGCTGCGCCCCTGCAACAACCCCGCATTAAAAGCGCAGGTTAATATGTTGGTTAATTGCGGTTCGGGATTCAGCTTCCCATCTTCACATGCTGCTAATCATTTTGCATTAGGTGTGTTCCTGATTGTTATTTTTCATAAACGATGGAAATGGATTATTCCATTAGGGTTATTATGGGGATTGAGCATTTCCTTTGCTCAGGTATATGTAGGTGTGCACTATCCGTTAGATGTTATTGCAGGTAGTCTTTTAGGCTGCATGATTGGCTATGTAACAGGAATCCTTTTTCGGACACTTTACTTTAGTAAAAAATGGAGCTCTGGATCTTAATCGCACTATTTACAAGCTGTTTACTCGGTGGGTTATCGGTCTTCTTATTTAAAAGCGATAACAAGCAACACCTAAAGCTCATTCTCTCTTTTAGCGGGGCTTACTTGTTTGCCATTACCATTTTACACCTCATCCCGGAAGTATACCATACTGCCGATCATAGCATTGGTGTATTTATTTTAGGGGGATTTTTATTTCAGATCCTTTTAGAACAATTTTCTGAAGGAATTGAACACGGACACATACACCAACCTACCCATGGCAATCATGCTTTCCCCATAGGCATCATGATCAGCTTATGTTTGCATGCTTTTTTAGAAGGCATGCCCTTAGCCAAAGGCCCGCAACATCAACTTGTTTTTGGTATCGGCTTACATCACATTCCGGCTGCTTTTGCATTAGGAAGCGTTTTAATGCAAAACCAAGTTGGCAAAAACAGCATCCTTATTTTATTGATTGTTTTTGCCCTGATGTCTCCTCTCGGTTATTTATTCAGCGAAGGAATAAGCAAAGGGTCTATTGGAAGTATAGACCGTTATTTCGACCGGATTATGGGAATTGTAATTGGCATTTTCCTTCATATTTCCACTACAATTCTGTTTGAATCAAGCGTAGACCACCGGTACAACATGAAAAAACTCGTTGCGGTATTAGGCGGAATAGGAATAGCGCTTTTTAACTTCTTTCTGCACTAATTGCCCCCCCTGCCCGGTTCATATTGATCTCAAAAAAGGCGTTTCCCTGCGGGTCGGGCTTTCCGTTACAAGTCCTCATATTTAAATACGTCCACTCCGCACCCCAAGCCATTTAAACATTCCGGGCTTTCCACTTCAATCCCTAACGCATACAAGCAGGTACTTTCTACACTCCGAGAACAGAAACCACCTTTTTGTCATTACTGTAGAAGTTAACTAATTCGAGGACAGTTTTTGGTTAATAATAACAAGAGATTAAACAGCGTTTTAGGTATTTTTTTCAATCAACACCTGTATAATACCGTCAACCATGCCCAACCGGGGTACATAAATTTTCTTAGCCGAAGCCCATTTCATCACCATGAGATAGATTTCGGCGGCGGGTATAATTACATCGGCTCTATCCTGATTCAAGCCCAATACATTAATTCGATCTTTTAAAGAATAAGTATTTAAATGATTATACAGTTCTTTCAGTTTAGTAAAACTTAATGGTTTTTCTTCTTTTTCGGCCGACATCCTAAACAGCTTATTGATATTTCCTCCGGTACCAATTCCTACAAGGTTTTTATATTTTTTGACATATTGTTTAATCCAGTCTTTCATTTGCTGCCAGGTTTCCTCCTGATCTACATTATCTAACATACGAATGGTACCAATGTTAAACGAACGCGATGCAACTGGCTTTCCGTCAGAGAATATAGAAAGCTCTGTACTTCCTCCGCCAACATCTATGTAAAGGTAGTTTTGTTTACGGTCTATCACCTTATCCATCTTGTTGGCATAAATAATACTGGCCTCGGTTTTACCTTCAACAATGGTTATATCTATATCGGCTAACTGCTTTATTCTCTCTACCACTTTATGCCCATTACGAGCTTCACGCATGGCCGAAGTGGCGCAGGCCATATAATCGCTTACCTTATACACATCCATTAAATTGCGGAAAGCCAACATGGTTTTGGTTAGATCGGTTGCTTTTTTCTCGGATATTTTTTTATCCAAAAAAGCGTCATCACCCAAACGCAATGGTACCCGCAATAAGGTGTTTTTTTTGAATGATAATTTGGTTTCATTTTCAATAATGTCGGCTATTAATAACCGAACGGCGTTTGATCCTATATCTATTGCAGCGTATCTCAAATCTTTATTTTTTATATTTCAGATAAGTGTATATCTCCGTTTGAGCCCGGTGAGCAATTTTACTCCGGGTTTTTCGGTATGGACTGTCATTATACCGATTAATTTGCCGGGCCTTGGTATTATCTTTTAATTGAATGTTGATGATATCCCGTATTTCTTTACGCAAATTTTTATCAAGAATTGGAAAGCTCACTTCTACGCGATGATCTAAATTCCTTGTCATCATATCGGCAGATGAAAGGTATATCTTTTCCTCTCCCCCGTTGGCAAAAATCCATACCCGCGAATGTTCGAGGTATTTATCTATAATACTGATTACTTCAATATTTTCACTGTAACCTTGAACTCCAGGCACCAAACAACACATCCCCCTTATAATCAATTGAATTTTTACGCCTGCATTATTTGCTTCGTATAGTTTAGCTATAATATCTTCATCGGCAAGGCTGTTCATTTTCAATATCATATAAGCAATTTTACCGGAACGGGCATTATCGATTTCTTCATCAATTAAAACGTTAACCTTTTTACGACTTTCTAGAGGAGAGACTATTAAATATTGATAGTCACGATAAAACACTTTCTTTTGTAAACTTTCAAATAGCTTTTGCAGTTCTTGTGTTAGTTGGGCATGCGTAGTAAATAAGCTGTAATCAGAATAGAGGTTAGCGGTCTTCTCATTATAATTTCCGGTAGCCAGGTTAGCATAATACACGATTTTTCCTTTTTCTTTCCGCGACACCAAACATACTTTTGAGTGCACCTTATAGTCTAAAATACCATAGTTTACATGTACACCTTCTTCTTCCAAACGCCTTGTCCAGTAAATATTTGCCTGTTCATCAAACCGGGCTTGAAGCTCGAGCAGGCAACTGACCTGCTTACCATTTCGTACGGCATTAATCAGGGTATTAATTACTCTGGAGTTTTCGGCCAACCGATATAAGGTAATACTAATTTCAATTACTTTAGGATCAATTGCCGCTTCGCGGAGGAAATGAATAATGTAATCGAACGATTGGTATGGAAGATGGATTAAAAAATCTTTTTCGGCAATCTGGTTAAAAATGCTTTTACTTAAATCGAGTCCGGGCACAGTTAAAGCAGGTTCTTTAGGATATTCCAGCTCTGGCCGGCCAACATTAGGAAAGTCAATAAAATCTTTAAAATTATGATATCGGTTTCCCGGTATCAGTCCATCCGTATGGAGATCAAACTTTGCAACCAAAAAATCTAACATATCCGGGGGCATATCATTATCGTATAATAAACGCATCGGTTTCCCCTTCTTTCGTTTTTGCAGGCTTTTGGTAAGCATATCAATAAATTTTCCGCTTACTTCTCTATCTATATGAAGTTCCGCGTCCCGGGTTAACTGAATGGAATAAGCTTCAATGATATCGTGTTCAAAAATGAAATAAATATCCTCCAAACAATATCGAATAATATCATCCAGTAGAATAATAAATTTCAGGTTATGAGTTTCCGGTAGAACCAAAAAGCGGTTAAGGTCTGCCGGTATTTCAATAAGACTGTATCGTACTTTATCCTTTTTTTGACTGCTCAATTTTACAAAGAAATAAACAGACCGATCTTTTAATTCCGGAAAACGCTTATCGTCTTCGAGCATAAGAGGAACTAATGTAGAAAGGATTTTGTCCAGAAAATAATTCCTCACAAATTTACCACGGGCAACATTGAGTTGTGTTTCGTTTAGTATAAAGATTTTTTCTCGGGCAAGTTCCTGAATAATATCATCCTCAAATAAAAGATCAAACTTTTGCTCCTGTTTAACAACGATATTTTTTATTTCTTTCAGAATCTTTTTGGGATTATAACCAAATAGCTCCTTTGCCTTGATATTCACCTTGGCAAGCCGGTTCAATGTAGCAACCCGAATACGATAAAATTCATCAAGATTAGAAGAAAAAATTGCCAGAAAACGAAGACGTTCTATCAAAGGAACCGTCTTATCAGCTGCCTCCTGCAACACCCTATCGTTAAAATACAACCAACTGATCTCTCTGTTTGTAAGTGGTATCCTGGCTTTTGACATCCGTATTAATAAGCAATCCCGACTGTAAGCCGGGATTACAAAACTCAGTATTAAATTGTTAACTTAATATTAATTCCCTGCAAATTTACTTTGTTTTTGCTCTTGTAATCGCACTCTTCTTGTTTGTCTTATTTGTGGAAGATTTAGCTGGTGCAACTTTTTTTGCTCCATTTGTTGGTTTCTTGGCAATTTTATTTGCTGAATTTTCAATCGCTTTTTTACCCGAGAGGGAAGCTACGGTAGTTGCCTTGGCAACTACCCCAACAGCTTTATTTGCAACTTTGCCTGCAGCTTTTTTAGTACTCGTTTTCACTGGTTTTAATACTGTTTTAGCTGCTGCTTTTGTAGATTTTGCTTTAGAACTCGTTTTTTTTGCCCCTGAAGAAGCCTTCACCTTAGCAGATGTTTTTGTTTTTTTATCGAAAAGTTTTTTTGAAAGTAGCTTGCCTACTTTTTCTATATCCTTTGCAACAAGTGCCGCTTCGTGACCCAGGCTGTGGATAATTTCCTTAAATTTATCGCTTAGATTTAATTCCAACTCTTTACGGGATGTTTTTTTTGCACCTTTCTGAGCTGATTTTTCAGATGATTTTGTTTTATTTTTCTTCATGTTAATAGGCTTAAGAATTAATTTTAATATTTAAATATACCGATATATTTTTCAACCATAAAAATACCCAAATTATGCCATCATTTGATATTGTCAGCAAAATTGACGGACAAACTTTAGACAATGCAATAAATAACGCGAAAAAAGAAATTTTGAATCGTTACGATTTTCATGACTCTAAAAGCACCGTAGATCTCGATAAAAAAACCAATGAGATTACGATAGTAACAGAAAATGATATGCGCCTCAAAGCTATTCAAGATTCAATTATTTCTCGTATGGTAAAACAGCATCTCGATCCAAAAAGTTTGGATATGGGCAAAGAGCAGTACGCTTCGGGCAATATGATTCGGAAAGAGATTAAGGTACGGGAAGGCATTGACAAGGAAACAGCTAAGAAAATTGTTAAAAAGATAAAAGACAGCGGCTTAAAAGTACAAGCCTCTATTATGGATGACCAGGTACGGGTGCAGGGAAAAAAGATTGATGATCTGCAGGCAGTGATCTCGGTATGCCGTACCGAAGATTTCGGGCAACCGCTTCAATACATCAATATGAGAAATTAGAACCCGTTTTTCTGTTATAACTTATTACTCTTCTTCCAGACAAACAGCTCTTACTGTTTATGCTTCACAAATCGCCTTTAGCTTATTCAGTGCTTTTGGCCATGTCTCCATAAAGTAAGATTTAAATTCCTGATTAGAATCTATCTCAACTAAAAGTAAGGTTTTGTCCTTGTTTTCAGTAAACGTATAGTTTTCCAATGCTCCTGCCCATTCTTCAACTTCAGAACCGCTTGTTATTTCTTCACCATTTTTAACAATACCGAGATGCTCAATAGAAATAAATTTGTAAGGGATGTTTTCTTTAATCCTGCTTACCATACCGCCCATGCTCCCGTCTTTGTCTGTACCTAAAAAAAGGATTTTAGAGCCTTTTTCCCATGAACCTTTAAAATACGAGGTTGGATTAAATGCTGAAGTCCATTCCGCATAATGCTTTTCATCCAGCATACACGTATATACTTTTTCGGCACTGGCATTGATGTTTATTTCAAAACAAAGTTTTTCGACATTGCCTTGTGACTCAGCATATTTTTTAAAGTTGTTCAAAATGGCTTGCCATCCACTACGCTGCATTTCAACAGGATGAGTGCTTTCCGCTTCAAAGGTTTCAACTATGTTGGTTTTGTTATCATTGCCCATAAAGTTGATTTTAACTTTTCGGCCATCGTCAATCGTATATACGATCCGTTCATTTGCTTCGACTT
>JANWIB010000130.1 GCA_025450155.1 Sphingobacteriaceae bacterium | reverse complement strand
GAATATTCCTGTTATTGGTTTGCAAACGGAAAAAGATAATGACGGGAAAGAAGCAGCGAATAGAATGTTTTGGAAATCTGGTAGATGGGATCTATCATTTATTATCAACATTCGCAAATTCAGGCAAAAACTGAGGTATAAAATAATGAAAAGGACTGCATATTCTGATTGAGCGTAATTTCGGTTTTGGGCGACAGGATAGGGATGGCTTTAATTATAAGCTCCGGGGCACAATTAGAATGTTCGGAAAAAGTCTGAATTGACCGTTTTTAAACTTAAAAATTAAGGACTATCAGTTCATTTTAATTGTAGCAGATATTTCGTTTAGCGATAAAGGGTAAAAAGTAAAAAGATCGCTGATAAATGGCTTATTCTTTATATCATTGGTAAGAAGCTATAAGTCTCTGAGAAATCTGTGATTTATATCAATGTTTTTTCTTGACAAGATTTAATATTATTGCCAATTTTTGTAAATATTGGCTGATAACCGATTAGATTTTATGGTGTTGGCAATTCAGCATTGTAACTTTAATTTTCTTTAGTCCTACCCTTTTTTTGAAAATAGTATTGCAGAAATCATCTTATTGAAAGCCCCCTTGCGCTGGTAATTATCAACTTTTTATTCATTCATAAAAACGGTATCAAACAGAATGGTTTCATTGGTTTAATCCATTAGTTACTAATCTTTTGGATAATTCAATCGTTACTCATTAAAAAAAAATCTTATGACAATTAAACTACGTTACTGGCTGGCAATCCTGGTATTGCCCATTTTAAGCAGTTGTTATCCCAAAGGAGCGGAATACAACGAGGAATTGGATATCGTGTACACCAATTATAATCCGGATTATAATTTCACTTCTAAAATGACTTATGCGATCCCAGACAGTGTAATTAAAATTGACGGCGATAATTTTCTGGATCCGGACGGAAATCTTAAACCAGAATTTCTAACTCCCGCCAACTCAGCACTTATTCTTAACCAGATTAAACAGAATATGAGTGCTTACGGCTGGACACAGGTTCCCAAGACTTCCAACCCTGATGTTATTATTTTGGTTTCCACTTTCACAACATTGAATCTCTATTATTATTATGATTGGGGTTATTGGGGTTGGTGGTATCCAGGATATTATCCACCATGGGGCTGGTACTATCCAGGCTATTATCCTCCTTATATAACCGGTTACCGTTCAGGATCTGTATTATTACAAATGGTTGATAGTAAAGCAGCACCGGGTGCAGAAAATGTGCCGGTTGAGTGGACTGCAATTTGCAATGGATTGGCGGAAGGATCCGATTTACAATCCAGGGTGCAGAAAATGATAGACGCGGCTTATTCACAATCCACTTATTTAAAACATTAAAAACCTCTGGATTATGAAAAAAATAATAATGTTTTTGCTAGCAATTGTATGTGTAGGTGGAGTGTTTGCGCAAGGCTCATTTACAGCCAGTTACCCCATTTCAATACCTATGGGCGACTTGAGTGATTATATTGGTGAACCCAGCTTTAGAGGTTTCACTATGGAATTTGCCAAGAGGCAGAAGAAAAATCTTGATATTGGTTTAGAGTTCAGCTGGCACACTTTCTATGAGCGTCAGGATAAAAAGGTTTTTACTGAAGGAACGGCGTCCATTTCAGGTATTCAATACCGATACACGAATTCAATGCCTTTGTTAGCCGGTGTAAAATATTATAAGGAAACCGACGGCAATTTCCAATTTTTTGGTGGCTTTGGGCTGGGTACGCTGTATGTTAACCGTTCTACAGATTTAGGATTATATCGGATTACCAATGAAACCTGGCAGTTTGCGATTCGTCCTGAATTGGGGGTGCTTTTTAAAGCGGGATCCGGGGTATCAGGAGTATTAGGAGCGAAGTATTATGCGGGATTCGGAACCGATGATCTCGATGGACAATCCTATATCAGTATCAACCTGGGTTTGATGTTTAGTAATTTTTGATAATAGTCAAATTATTGCACGGGATTCTGTAGACATGAATTGAGCTCTTGCATGGAATTTTAAGGTGAATTGAGATCTTGCATGGAATTATAAGAAATAGATTAATAAAGAGTATACCTCGTAAACATTTATAAATATTGACAATTAGCAGGTCTTATTTTTTGTTTTTGAGATTCGGCAATAATAATTTTAGCACAGCATTTTCTTATAGCAGTTTTGGTCTCATGTTTTGGGGGTTAGCAGACCGGTGATCTCGTCACCGGTCTTTCTTAAGAAATCCGGGTGATACAAACCGGGGTCACAAAACAGCAGACAGGTTTTAATAAATTATTGAATATTATCGGTTCGATAAAGGACTGAAAAAATAAGCTCTTCGGTTATTTAAACGCATTGCGGTTCATACCGCGCTAAATGTCAGGAACAGACAGATAATGGCGAGTTAACAGACCAGGTATTTCCATACCTGGCCTTTTTTTTATAATCAAGCCCCAGGTTTATAAAGATCCAATAAAAGGTTATTAAAAGTCCAGCCCGGATGAGTTAAATCACACAAGACTCCTAATGACTAAAAATTTATTTACATACCCGTAAAGCAGATCAGCTTTCATGCAAAAATTATTGCAGATTCCTTATTTTGTTGGAGGCTGGATTTTTAATAAACCCTCCAAAAAGTTTGAAGTGGAACTCAACTAAAATTGAGTCTATTAAACTATCATAGATATTACAATTCAAATAAAAGATTGTGAACCATCATTAATAAATTTTAAAAACTAATTTTTATGAAAATGAATCGAAGATTTTTTATCTCATTAATAACTTACTTATTCCTTTTTGTGAACAGTTATTCGCAGGAAAAAGAAATACCGCCTGCACCTGATAGAGCTGCAAAACTTACAGAGTGGATGAAAACTAATTTACAATTGACAGCTGAACAGGTTTCGCCTGTGCAGGAAATTAATTTGAAATATGCCAACAAAATGGATGATCTTAGGAAGAGTTCTCAGGGGCGGAGGGCAAAAATGCAAACATTAAAGAGTGACAATAAAGCAAAGGATGCGGAGTTGAAAAAAATCCTTACTGCCGACCAGTTCAAAACCTACCTGGCTAAAAAGGAGGAGATCAAGAAGAAGTTCAAAGAAGAAATGAAAGAAAGAAAGCAGGCAGGATAAATTATTAAAATTTGTTCTAATGAAAAAAATATTAAAGATTGTACAAACCACCCTTCTCGGCGGTATCTTCTTTCTGGTTCCTTTAGTATTAATAAGTATAATTGTAGTAAAGGCATATGCTGTTATTCAAAAACTTTCAGCACTTTTATTAAAACCATTTGTAAATGTGCAGGCTGCCGGCGAGTTGTTGCAGAATGTGGTTGGAGTTTTTCTCTTGCTGCTAATATGTTTATTGGCTGGTTTATTTGCGAGAACAAAAGCTGCGAGGCGAATGATAGCGTATTTAGAGAAAGGTGTTTTGCAGTACATCCCTGGTTATATGCTGATAAAGAACATGGCTGAAAGTGCCGCGGGACTAGATCAGCATGAAGAGCTGAAGGTCGCTCTTATAAGAACGGATGCAGGTTGGCAATTGGGATTTATTGTTGATAAGGTTAATGATTCATTGTTTGTGGTTTATGCACCTGATGCACCCAATACCACGTCGGGTTCAGTATTTTATGTAGAAATCGAGAACATGAGGTACCTTGATATCACTCAGAAAGAAGCGAGACAATGTATCCGTAAATTGGGTTTGGGATCAGGAAAATTATTCAGGGATAAATTGCCTGTCTTATGACTGCAGCTTAACTATGCGTCCCAAAACTAATTTCTAAAAAATAAATCCCCTTATATGAAACGATTTGTTGTGTGTGCAATCTTCCTGGTAACTACCGTGTGCGTAACTACTGCGCAAAAAACTATTCGGCTTAATGGATATGGGGGATATCTTTTTGATGATAAAGTAGGTTCATATGCAAGTCAAACAAATTACTTTGATGGCCAAATAAACGGAGGCTTTCAATGGGGAGTAGGAGTTGAGTATGAAGTAGCACCCGCATACGGTATTGAATTGTTATACCTCCGCCAGGATACAAAAGCGCCCATGGATTATTACTTATCCGGAGATAAACATACAGACTTTGATCTGGCAATTAACTACATTTTGTTCACTGGTAGCAGGTACCTGAAACCTGAATCCAAAGTCGTCCCATATGCAGGAGCTTTATTTGGCGCCGCCATTTTTAACCTAAAGAATCCCGATAATAATACGGATCAGGGTACGAGAACAACTTTTGCCTGGGGTTTAAAGGGTGGAGTATTATTTAAAACGGATTCCAGGGTGAGCATTAAACTTCAAGCAACTCTGTTGTCGGCATTGCAATCGGTAGGAGGTGGTTATTATTTTGGTGCCGGTGCCGGCGTTACCACGTATTCATCCATTTTTCAATTCGGATTTAGCGGGGGATTATCAGTAAGGCTATGGTCCGCTAAAACAAAAGATGCTGCCGTTAAATAACGAACTTGTTATTTGATATTTTTTAAATTCAGATATTGCTCTCGTTGTTTTTTATCAAGATGTTCGATCGCATAGCGCAGCGCAGTACGAGGCATCGTTGAAGCATGTTTATCCAAAAAATTTAAAAGCAGTTGTTTGTCACCCTTGCCGGCCTGGCGAATCCATCCCCCAAATGCTTTATGAATAAGGTCTTCTTTATCTTTTAAAAGTAGTTCAGCGATTCGGAAAGTATCCGAACGATCCCGGTGTTTAAGAAAATAAGCAGTACTAACAATCGCGGTACGTCTTTCCCATAAATTTTTTGATCGTGCAAGCTTATAAAGAATATCTCGTGGTTTATCGAATAAATAAGCGCCAACTACATAAATAGCCGATCTGTCAACAAGGTCCCAGTTGTTGATCCGGTCATGTCGCTTAATATAGAGATCAAATAATTCCTTCTTTCTGCTTTCGCCTGTTTTTTTACTCCTTGCCTGGAAATCCATAATACTAACGGCGCCGGCTCTTGCTTCATGAATAGGGCTTTCAAGTAATTTTTCAATTTCAGCCGGCGGCATTTCAATAAATTCCTTCGCGAGTTCGAACACATGTCCCATACGAACGCCAATAAATTTATCTCCTTCCCCCTATTGCCCATCGCCTGATTTAAAATAACCCTGAATTTTTTTAAGTTCAACCGGAGAGGTCAAGGTTTTCAGCGCTTCAATAAATTGTTTCGCGGTAACCCCCTTTG
>JANWIB010000129.1 GCA_025450155.1 Sphingobacteriaceae bacterium | reverse complement strand
GATGGAGATTTGTCTAACATTAAAATTATTAGGGGTATTGGTTATGGCTGCGATGAAGAAGCTATTCGCGTTTTAAAAAATGCTCCTTTGTGGATTCCCGGCGAACAAAATGGGCAAAAAGTACGGGTTCAATATACGATGCCAATAGTTTTTCAATTGGGAAATTGATAACAGTATCATAGAGAAAGCAGTCGCCTTGTTAGAGTGGCTGCTTTTTTATTTTATCCCTATTAAAAAGAAGAGTATAATTATCTCATCAGATAGATCTTGCCCGTTTCATTTTTAAAGTATTTATCACCCTGGGTTCTCCGATGTTTAAAATCAGAGTGATCTTCATTCTCCACTAAAACCCGGTAAAAATAAACTCCATTGGCCAGTTTATCACCAAATTGGTCCGTTCCATCCCATGAAAAATCAGAAATATTGTTGCCTATACGCAGATTGCCCAATTCCTCTTTCAATATTTCCCTGACAACTTTTCCTGAGAGAGTAAGAATTTGGATTTTTAACTTATCGGGAATTTTAGCGCCCGTAAGTGTGAAAACAAACTTCATACTGGTTGTAAATGGGTTGGGATAGGGATAAAAATGAGTGACGGTGGATTCATTGATTACCTCAAAGTCAATTAAATAAGCGTTAGCAGTAGTGAAATTTCCTGTTTTGTCTTTTGCCCGTACTCTTAACGTGTATATGCCATCAGCCAGAGTTTCTGGCTTATAATTAACAATAGCCTTATTGGTGGTGCCTGTTGTTGCAGCAGTGAAAATTAATTTATTCGAGGAGTAAGAAATCCGTTTAAACTGGTTTTCTTCTTGTTTTTTCAGTGAAATGTCTAAAACGGTGGTATCATTTAATAATAAGATTTCATTCTCGTCTAATGAACTGATCATAATGGTTGGCGAAGGCGAAACGATTTCGTTGTTGAGAATGTGTTTTCCATCAAACACCACGTCTATAATAGGTTCTTTAATGTCTCTCTCGACGACAAAATTTTGAGCGAGAATATTATTAAAAGCGTACGAATCCTTCCTGTTTTTAGGAAGAAATTCAAGCTTTATTTGATTGTTTCCTACCAATCCTAAAGTGGGTAATTTCAGGTTTGTTGTAATGCTTTGACCGGTAGTTAAGGGCGGAAATGTTTTATACAATTGGGTAATTGTACTTCTATCAGCTTTTGTAAGGGTATAATAGACCTGGACAGAATCTAAAGGATAAGCTGAAATATTTTGGTAAGCCAATTCCCAGCGGATAGAATCACCTTCCTGGACGGTAGGGGAATAAAATTGATGCTTTAAATCAGGGTTTCCTGTCCCTTCAGGATATTCATCATATAAAATCTTCCAGTTTTTTAACTGGGCAGGAGTTCGGTTAGTTTCATCCTTTAATTCAGCTTTTAAACGCAGGTAGGGATACGTTTCAGCATCAATTGTATTCAGATCAACGGTATTGGCAGGCGCATTGGTAATCAATGGCGATTCCTGCCCATCCTGTTTTACGCCAATTACCGAAACTGTTAATTGATCGGATGTTTCCGTGTCAAAATTGTAAAACGCCTTTCCCCATTTTTGAGATGGGCCAGCTTTTTCGGATACAAAGTAGCCTTCGGTAAATGGATAATAATACTCTTTTTCAAACTTAATGAGCTCGTTGTGTCCCCCTGTTCTTTCCACAGCACTACCGGGAGCAGTACCTTTTTGTCCCCAAAACATATAGGCCTCGCCAGGATTTACGTTCTCAAAAATGGTTAAGCCTAAAGTCTTTAGTGCATTTTTTGCATTAACCGGCAGATTCTTTAAGTCGAGATTTTTGCCGTTAAAACCTACCACATAAAAACCGTTTGGTATTTGCCCAATGTAACGGATCATAGAGTCTACTTGGGCGGCATTATTCAGATCCCAGAAATATTGGCCGGTATAGCCAATAACATCGTCAGTAGTATTAACGTAGTTATGCGGGCTGGGATAACTTAACCTTTTGTCAAAATGTACATTATCCAAGGCAATGATGCTTATTCCCGGAAATTCCCATCCATGAAAAGCCAAACGTCCCCCGGGTTCAGAACGATAGGTACGTTCATCGGTCGTTGGCGCATCATCTCCGCGAGTTTGAATGGAAGTTTTGAAGGTTGTGTTTGAAAATTCGAAACGCCGATTGGCAGAATTAAGTAGCACATTTTTAGCAGAAATGCCACCGAATTGCTGAAAATGTCCCTGATTCCACCCATCCGGACTAGAAGCGATATAGGTAAAAGAGCTTTCCTGCCAAAGTCCACCCTGATCTTCCGGGAGATTAAAACGAACCCGCCAATAATAAACGCGGTTATTTTCCGGAGTCATGTTAGGTGTCCATACCGGCATAAATCCCAGAGTCAAAACCCCTGAACTTTTTTTCCAAGGACTGTCGAACGTTTTTACGGTGTCCATTTCAAAAATGTATTCCCCATTTTTTATAAAAAGATTACTTGACTGTGCTTTTAATTGAATGGGCTGATGGACGATGCTGTATTGTTTGGGATAAAGAATATTGACTCCGTTAACAGGCATTAAAAAATTCAGTTCGGCTGTATTGTTTGTTTCATTTAATTCATCCCACGCAAGGTCAGCATCAACGCTTACCTGGAATTTATTGCTTCCGGCGGTTTTATTATCCTTCGATTTAATGTAATAGTAGAGTGTATCGGTATTTAACACAGGCGCTATTATTCTTGAGGGATAAGTGATTACCGTGTTGTCGGGCAGGGTACGTTTGATGGATATACTAAGGGGTTGATTAAGGGCCTTGCCCTGATTTTTAACCACAATGGCAACTGCGAACGAATCGCTGAATGCGTTCGTGTTTTCAGGATAGATAAACAGATCCCGGTTTTCGATGTAATAATCTGGCTTAGCAGGAGAGTAAAACTTTAAGGCCGGATCGCCCTGCAAAAGATATTGCCGGGAATGGCTTTGATTAAGTAAATCGCCCGGAGATTGAAAATCCTTTATGGTTTGTTTCAGGTTTTCGGCTATGGAGTTCCCATAATTGGTTTTAAAACTGTTTTGATAAAATTTGGTAGAAAAACTTCCCAGATAACTTGCAACTCCTTCATCTGTTGTAGCCAGCCAGCCGATAGCTCCTTTCTGGGGTTGTAAAATAAGCTTCTCTCCTAAAGAGTTTTCTGTAAACGGATTACCTGCATTGCATCCATTTAATAAATAGATAAGTAGTTTATCCTGGTTTTGAAGTTCTGCAGGTTCGCCTACATTAATTTCTAACGCTTGAGCGCTTCCATGCCCAAAATAAGATAATAAGGATGAGCCTTTATCTATTTCATTAACAATTCGTTGTCTTAAATTGTCTGTCACAGGTTCATTTACCTGCTTTTTAAATGTAATGGTTTTAGAACCAAAAAATTCGTCGGCCGAAATCGTTTCAAAGTTTTTTTGGTAGCTAGACCAGGATATATTTTCCAACAGCGTATTCCCTCCACTTACATGAATGATATTCTTTCTCCACAAAGATTCCGGTTGCCGTTCATAAGCGATTAGCTTTTGCAGATAGTCAGCTACTTCAGCATTGGTTTTAGCTGCAATTCTTCCCGTAACTATCGCTGGTTCCCAATTAGTGCCGTCAAGTCCACTGGTAAAAAGATTATCAGAAGGTGGGTTACCAATAGAAGGAACAAGGTCATTAGTTAAGTCTGTAGTACTGCTTAGGGTAACATTCGATTGTCTTGTAAAGAGCAATTTACCGCCATTGCCAGATCCCGTACCACCTCTTAGATAATAGTGCGATTGTCCTTTACCCAGTAGCAATAAATATTTAGGTTTTACCACTGCTTTATCCAGAAGAAACTTGGAAAAATTACGAATAGAAAGTGGGTGATGAACGCCGTAATAAAATTGATCGTACAATTGATCTGTAGTAATTACCAATGTTTTATAGCCCGTACTATTACGGTAAGCAGCGTATTCCTGGGCTTTGTTAAGTAAAGACTGATGGGTGATAATCAGGAAATCTTTATCCGAAGTGGCTGGGTTAAGATTTACAAAAGAAACAGGCGTTAAAACTGTTGGTTTAAAATTGGGGCTATCATAAAGGAATAATTCTTTATTAGTTCCTGCTCCCGGAACAACGGCTTCCAGATTGCCCAGATTTTGTTGGGCAATTATACGCCTTTCGTTAGTTAGATCTAAAATAATAGGTGCAGTTAAGCCAGAGTTTGCAAATTTTAAGAAAGAATTGGATGCAGGCTGTATACCTCTTAATGTAAATTTTAAATTTTGTAGGCCGTTTAAGTCATATTTTCTGGGATAGGATAGTTTGATATATCCCGGAGCTTGAAAATCTGTCGCTGCCCCGATATCATTTATCGAAGACAGTTTGAAATAGGTATTGGTGCCAATATCCAGGGCAGGAAGATTAAAAGTACTCTTCACAACAGCGTATCCTTTATATAATTCATCTTTTTTAGTAGAAAAAATGGTATTGCTTGGGCTAACATCAATTCTCAAATGATGATTAAGATTTGTAGGATGGGTAGAAGCGGCATCCGATCTGCCGGCAACATACACTTCCGCAACAATAGGATCGGCTGTACCCGTAAAAAGTCCCGGTGTAGCAAGGGCCTTAGTTTGTTGCCCGCCAATAGCTAGAGTTGAGCCTAAAATGCCCTCGCCTTCGGTATATTCAGATAAACTGGTTTCTGCTAAAATATAGGCACCCGGATAATAACCTCCATCTATAAAATAGCTAACAGCTTGCCACATAAAGTAGGGCTCGGCCACCAGGGCCGTAGGTGGGAGTGAAAGGGTGTTGTATCTTTTTCCGGGAGCGGTACTCCAGGTTAAAAAATAAGCCGAGGTATCACTATATAAGCTGTAATAATCGTGCGGCTGATCTGCCGGATTGTTGTAAAGGTCTTTATCTAACTTTCCATTATTCTTTTCACCAAAAAACTCGATGAAATCTGCCGGATCAAAACTGTTATCCGCTTCTCCTTCAATGTATACCGCAACTTCTATCCCTTTATGAAAAAGTTGAAAATTTTTGGGATTAATACCCGCAAGAGGTATTCCTAACGCAGTTAATTGACCTTGATTGATGCGGTAAACACCATCCTCTGTAATTTTTATTTTATAATAAGTTTGTGAAAAATTGATCCAATCGTTGCCATAAGGGGTTTGGGCGAAAGCACTAAACTGTAAAAATAAAAACGTTAGAAGGATTCTATATTTCATTCATTTCAAAGGTAGTAATTTCTTATATCTTGCAGTAAAGCTGCTTTTTCTACGATGAACACGATTAAAAAGTTGTTCTTATTGCCAGATTGTGATAGGATAAACTCTGTGCGTCTAAATTCAGATCGCCTTAAAAAATTAACCAGTTTTTTCTACTTTTGAGGCATTCCTTTCAAAATACATCAAATTGAAAAATAATCAGCTTACTACTGTAGAAACCGCTAAAGAGTTGGGTCTTTTACCCGAAGAATTTGAAAGAATTAAAGAGATTTTAGGACGTACCCCCAACTTTACAGAACTGTCTATTTTTTCGGTGATGTGGAGCGAGCATTGTTCTTACAAAAACTCCATTACCTGGTTAAAAACATTGCCTAAAGATGGCCTAAGGATGCTGGCTAAAGCTGGAGAAGAAAATGCCGGAATGGTTGATTTGGGTGATGGAATTGCCTGTGTTTTCAAAATCGAATCGCATAATCATCCCTCCGCATTAGAACCTTACCAGGGTGCCGCAACAGGTGTTGGGGGTATCAATCGGGATATTTTTACCATGGGCGCCCGGCCCATTGCTCAGTTAAATTCGTTGCGTTTTGGCGATCCGAATCTTGACCGTACTAAATGGTTAATTAAAGGTGTGGTAAAAGGGATCGGTGATTATGGCAATGCTTTTGGTATTCCTACGGTAGGCGGCGAGGTTTTCTTTGACGACTGTTATACAATCAATCCGCTGGTTAATGCCATGTCTGCCGGAATTGTGAAGGTAGGCGAAACTGTTTCTGCTACTTCTTATGGCGTCGGCAATCCGGTTTACATTGTGGGTTCGGCAACCGGAAAAGATGGTATTCATGGTGCTGCTTTTGCTTCAAAAGATATTACGGAAGATTCGGTTAACGATCTCCCTTCTGTTCAGGTTGGTGATCCGTTTCAGGAGAAGTTACTGTTAGAAGCAACGTTAGAAGTGATAAAAACCGGAGCCGTTATTGGCATGCAGGATATGGGAGCTGCCGGTATCATCTGTTCCAATTCTGAAATGTCTGCCAAAGGCGAACATGGTATGCGCATTCATCTGGATAGAGTACCCATGCGGCAGGAAAATATGAAGCCTTTTGAGATTCTGCTCTCCGAATCGCAGGAACGGATGCTGATTGTGGTTGAAAAAGGTAGAGAGAAAGAGGTAGAAACCGTTTTCGATAAATGGGATTTGAATTGTGCGCAGATAGGTGAAGTGACCGATACCGGAATGCTGGAATATTATTTCCATGATGAATTGGTAGGATATATTCCGGCCGAATCGTTGGTTTTAGGAGGAGGAGCGCCGATTTACAAACGCGAATTCAAAGAACCGG
>JANWIB010000128.1 GCA_025450155.1 Sphingobacteriaceae bacterium | reverse complement strand
TGTGACTACTTTTGCTTCTATCGTAGTTGCAACTGCTGCGGCAATATTTGAAAAAATCTTGCAGAATTCCATAGATATGAAATCTGAAAATGACTTAACAATTTAAGCTATGTCAATCATTGTAAACTTAGACGTGATGATGGCAAAACGAAAAATTTCTCTGAATGAGCTTTCTGAAAGAGTTGATTTGACATTATCTAACCTTTCTATCTTAAAGACAGGGAAGGCAAAAGCTATTCGTTTTAGTACCTTAGACGCAATTTGTAAAGCATTAGACTGCCAACCAGGTGACATTTTGGAATATGTAAATGACAAAAAAAACCGCTAACAAGGGTTTGCGGAAGGCGGGCTTAAGTGCAAAACTCAACAGTTGTTCATCGATTGAACTTTAGAATAAAACTCGGCTTTCGTGCTTCAATTCCCGCCGAACGCAAAGATGAAAGTTATAACTATATATTTTTTATTTAATTACACTTTCACCCAAAGCATTACGATAAGAAACTGTGATAACCTCAATTACAAATTCCAACTCTTCTTCTGTCGTTGGGGCATACAACATCAAAATATTGTCGTAAAACTCCTGGCGCTTAGTTACAGGATGAAACTCAGCCCAACCATTCTCAATAAGTGGCTGTAGTAATGAAACGGGCATAGAGATGTGCAAAAAACCTGTAGTATGAATGTGAGCAAACTCTATAGTCCCTTGATACAAAAAGGCATCCTTTGGCCCTTTTCCATTAGCTAAATGAAAACCAACTGATGAAGGTTCAGAAACCTGACTTCTTCCTATTGTTACACCTGGTAATTTAGCAATTTCTTCAATAACTCTTTCCCTATAACCAGCAGGAGAGAATTTATCTAGTTGGTCGTGACCAAATTCTATTTTTTTTGTATTTGGACGTTCACCCTTTCTTGGGACAATCTTCAAAGTTGCCATTTTGTTATTTTTTCTTATTCTTGCTAATTGAACATGATTTTATTGCGATTCCCCATTGACACCATCATTCCAACAACTAGCGCTATCTCTTTCTTCCTAAAATTTAGGATCTATAATAAATAACTATTAAGGAAAGGCTAAAGACTATTACTAACATAGGTAACATCTTGTACTCCTTCCTTTTAAGATGTACTACGTAATGCGCCTACCATTATCAAACCAAATCCCATTGCGGCCAATGATGTTAAAATAGTGGCAACGCCAGTAATATAAGGCACAATTATACCAATCGACCCAAGCAACTCCAGTAAACCTATAGTCCTCACAGGAACAGGAGAAGCGTTGGTTTCTAACATTCTTTTTTTAATCAAAATTTCCTTTGAAGAGGTAAGTTTCATAAATGCGGACATTAAGAAGAATGCTGATAAAAGCCCTTGAATAATCCAAATTGTTGTATTCATTTTTTTAAGGTTTCGACAAAATTATGTATATTTGCTATACAATTTATAGTACTATATCAAAGTATAGCACTATACTTTATTATAGCAATAAACTAGTTATGTCAAAAAAAGTAGAATTACATAGCCCAGAAAGATGTTCTGCTAAAATGAGAGCAGTAAGAGATGCCTTAGAAGTACTCAATGGAAAATGGAAATTACCTATATTAATTTCCGTGAGCTTTGGCACAAGACGTTTCAAAGAAGTTTCAAAAGACATTAATGGTATTACCGATAGAATGCTCTCCAA
Organism: Sphingobacteriaceae bacterium; assembly: GCA_025450155.1. Lineage (GTDB taxonomy): Bacteria > Bacteroidota > Bacteroidia > Sphingobacteriales > Sphingobacteriaceae > JANWIB01. The sequence continues at coordinate 5,269 of JANWIB010000128.1, read as the reverse complement.
GGAATTAAGGGATTTAGAGATAAATCAACTAGTTAAACGAACTGTGTACGACAGCTTTCCTCCGGTAGTTGAATACTCTATTACCGAACACGGCAGAACATTACAATCTGTAATTGACGAATTAGGAAATTGGGGCGTACTACACAGAAAAAAAATAATCGGAAATAGACAATAAAGCCGAACTGCTAACATGCAGTTTGCCGCAAGGCTGGTTGAAGAATATATGCTCATCGACATGTCCCTGATCAAGTGCAATTCCATCGACAGAATAAATCCCGGCAAAAGAATATAGCTTCGGCTTTAGAATTTCTATCGGCTCATACAATGGGACTATTTGACATCTTAAAGACAAGAAAAAAACATCAACAAAGATAGTATTGGTGGACAACGTATATCTGATGATTGACGTTCCATAAATATGGAATCAGTTTGAAAGTGAGAGATCTAGAATGACTAACAATCACAAGACAGTTAATCTTTTTATAACAAATTACGCAAAGGAAGTTTTAGCTGACCAAATAAGACAAAGTAGCGGATCTTTAAGCCAATCGTCAAAAAAAGCTATAAAACATATGCGGGGACAGTGGGTTATTTTAAGTCACATGAAGTATTTAATTGCATTTATTTTTTTATTCAGTGAGGTAACAGCCCAAGATTTAAAATAAAATCAATGGCTTGAAGACATTTCTTACTTAAAACAAAATTTACCCAAAAAGCATGTTAATCTTTTTTCTGTAAAAACAGAAAATGATTTTAATAGCGAAATTGATAATCTTACTTATCAATTAAAAGAACTTTCTGATTTTGAAATAGCCATTAAATTACAACAAATAATTTCATAATTTGGAGACAGTCAATAAATACATCTATCATCGATGATAAAAACCCCAAAAGATATCCTAAAATATATTCTCGTTGAAAAACTCCTAATAGATGAAGAAGAGCTCGCGTTATGCATGAATTACTTCCATAAGGATATTATTTTAAAGGATAGTTTCTTTATTAAGGAAGCAACCCCGGCAGAATATATTGGAATAATTATACAGGGCTGTACCCGTACTTATATTACAGATGACAATCTAAAAGAAAGCACTTTATTTTTCTCCTTTGAAAATGAGTTTTTGGGCGACATGAAAAGTTTTCATTTTTCTTCTCCTTCTGATATAAATATTCAAGCCATAGAAAACACCGTGGTATACAAAATCTCTAAGAATGATTTTGAAACGTTAGGGATTAAAGTACCCAAGTTCAAAAATTGGTATAGCGTAAGTGCCATTCAAATGTATATCGGTCTTTTCGAAAAGCTCAAAGAAGCCAAAATCTGGAATCCAAAAGAAAAATACGTATATCTAATGAAGCATAAACCCTATATTCTACAGCGGGTTCCACTAAAATATATTGCTGCTTATTTGGGTATTGAACCTCAATCACTAAGCCGTTTAAGAAAATCAGGTATTTGATGATAATTAACAGAAGTTAAGTCTATTATTAACTTATGTGTTTTTAGAAAAGAAAAACACATGCCACCTTTGCACTGTTGTTAGCATTCAAAAGTATCGTTATGAATAAATCATTAAAATTCTTATTTCCGGCACTCATCATTCTATTTAGCCTCAATTTGGGACCCAGTTTTTTTGAGTCCCTTACCTCAGATCGAACCTGGGCATCAAATCCACCAGAATCATTCTATATGTTTCTTGGCAAATACGGTCAGGAAACTATACATTATTGGCGGGTAGCATCTCCAATTGCACTCTTGCTATTTATTATTTGCCTTTTATTTACCTGGAAACAACCTCAGGTAAAAAAATTGATGGTTCCGGCCTTTATACTTTTCATACTTATCTATATTGCTACCCAGGTTTATTTTGTCCCCGTTCAGACAAACTCCATCGCTAACATGAATAGTATTGATGCGGTAACATTAAAAAAGCAGGCTGACCAGTGGATAGCGGTTAACTACCTAAGAAATGCAGCAGGTTTTGCATGCTTTATACTTCTTCTTTTGGCATATAAAAAATATCCTACAAATTCAATTGACTAATTATTTTATGTACAAAAAATTAAGATATCCATTTTATCTTTTTTATTTAACCTCATTTGCTCTTTGGTTAGGCGCTGGTGTATACCATAGCTCTGTTACAGGTATTACCTGGTATTCAAATCCGTCCCGCTATGTTTCTCATATTATAAATCATCCAATACCAGGAGCCGCAGCGCCATTCCCTATTTTTGCAGCTTTGTTAATTACACCTATTATAATTAACCTTATCCTGTTTCTTTCTAAATGGAATGCTCGAAATCAATTTCCATTGATTTCATTAGCTGGTGCAGTGGTTTTGATACTTTGCACGGTATTATATTTTGCACCGGTACAGCAAAAAATTCTAGCCAATCCTCCAGTGTTTTCAAATGATGAAATTATTACTGTTTCAAGACATTGGTTGCTGTTAAATTTAGCTCGTCTCGTTGCGATGCTTACTTTTTTTATTATCGGCTTAATCGGATTATCGAAAGTGTCGAGAGACCCTTCGCAATAGTTTTAGCAAGAATATGGGCTATTTGACTATAATGAAATCTTCAATAGAAAATGTTTATTTGGGGGAACAATAGCTATTTTCCGAACATTTTTTTTCGATGATTAACTCCCCAAATGTGTAACTGTTTCATAACTTTTTCCAGAGATTTAACGTACTCCGTTGTTGTATATTCAATTAAGACAGGATAATCATCATAGATAGTTCGCTTAATCAATTGATGTTCTTCTAAATCTTTTAACTCCTTTGCAAGAACTTTGGAAGTAATTTTCGGGATACTTCGCTCAATTTCCCTGAATCGCTTGTTACCATGTATAATGGAAATCAAAATCATCATTTTCCATTTTCCACTTATAACATCCAATGCATCACGTACAGGTAACATTTGAGATAAGCACTTCCCATGTTGTGTTTTATCCGATGTTTTACTCATAGTGCTTACTTTTAGGTAACTGCTATACTTTAGAAAGCAAATGTAAGTATCTTTGCCTTAATAAAAAATTATAAAAATGAATATAGCACTTTGGATTATTCAGGGAATATTTGCAGCCATGTTCACAATGGCAGGATTAATGAAGGCAACTCAACCTATTGACAAATTAGCCAAGTCCGTTACCTGGGCAGATCGGCTTTCTTTTACGACAGTTCGCTTTATCGGAGTTATGGAACTTCTTGGCGCATTGGGATTAATTCTCCCCTGGCTCCTTAACATTGTTCCTATTTTAACACCGGTTTCTGCAAGCGGGCTCGCATTGGTTCAATTTCTTGCAATCTTTCACCATGCAAAACACAAAGAGAACAAAGCGATAATGATGAATATTATTCTGCTTACACTTGCTGCTTTTATTGCTTACGGACGGTTTAATTAATGTTGTTTCCATTTTTCTGCATCATACCCAATTTGCTTAACTCAGTCGGGTAGATGCAGAAAATGGTTTGATTGTTAACAACATCTAATGCACATCTATTTGCCAATAAATTCGACAATCTGCGTCTTCCCTTTTACAGAGCAATAGTTTGATAGAATATTTGCTAAGAGTTTAAGATAGTACTGAATTTGATCAGACGGGTTCAACTTGCTATGTGAAATTGCAGCTTGCGAGATCCAAAATCGAGACAATAACTGAATAGATAAAAGTAAAAACTCTGTATCAGTAGCTGATAGTTTTTTAAGGTACTTATTTGCTACTAAATTTTCTATGTTTATTAATCCAGTTTCTTTTCTTTGCCTCTCAATTTTTTTATACCTCACAGCTATTTTTTCATACCGTTTCATAAGATGCACCAAACTTAGAAACAAGCACCGGTACCGGTATTGACATTCAAAATGTCTTCGGGTTATCTCAAGATAAGAAGCTATTGATATTTTCTCATCAATTTGTAAGATAACAGAATTAAGTTCTGACAAATCAGCCGTTAGCCTAAGAATCAGATCTTCCTTTGTAGGGAAATAGTACGTTATGTTTCCCAACTTGGTATTGAGAGAAGCTGCAAGCTCTCTCATGCCTACATATTCTATTCCTTTTTCGTTAAACAGTTCAAGAGCTTTGGATACTATTCGTTCCCGTATATTCATAAAATTGATAAATATTTTGTCAATGACAAAATTTAATTTATTTTTGTCATTGACAAATAAGTTCACTAATTAAATCATAAAAAACTAAACTGTTAAAAATAATCTTACTTATATTACTTTTAAACTACAATGGAACCTAAGGAAATCGCACAAAGAATTCTAAAAACGCTTGAAAATGGTTGGAACAACGCCAGTGGAACTGAATTCGCCCAACATTTTGCCGACAGATCTGAGTATGTTGACATCAGAGGAACATTACATCAAAATTCAACACCTAAACTTATTGGAGATGAGCACGATAAACTGTTTGTGAGTCTCTATACGGGCAGTAAAGTTACCTTCCAACTTCTCCAGGCCATGTTTATTGACCAGAACACCATTTTGGTAAACGCAGGTGCAGAACTTGATGCGCCATCTGGACCTCTGGCTGGTAAAAACAATTCGACGATTACATTGGTATTGATTAAATCTGGTAACGATTGGAAAATCAGAGCATTTCAAAATACTGTTGTAAAACGATAGCTAATAATTGCAAACTATACATATTCAATAAAAAAATTATGATCCGTAAATCAACTCTTATTTTGGCGACAACATTTGCCGCCGGGCTTTTATTCGTGAATGTTTATAACTCGTTAATTGATGCTGCAAATTGGGGAAGCAACATTCCTGAATCTATTCAAACAGCGAGAGCATATTTCAAAGTTGCTCATCCTGGGTATTTTTTTAGAATTGGTTCTCCTATTAATCAATTATTCACACTTTTGGCTCTTATTACTTGTTGGAAAATGGGTAAAAAAATGCGTCTTTATTGTGCATTGGCTTTATTATTTGCTGTTTCTGTTGATGTTTTAACATTCGCTTATTTCTATCCACGTCTTGACATCATGTTCAATAATCCTGACATCAGTGATGTGAATGCTGTTAAGACAGCCTGGTCGGAATGGGCCTTTATGAATTGGCCCCGTAGTGGACTAGAAGTGGTTAACTTAATATTTGATTTTGCTGCACTGACACTTCTTTTTAAAACTGAAAATAGTTCAATCAAAGGATAAAGACGAGTTATGCAGCAAGAAGACCCTTGGGGGCTTTAATTAGCTTATTTAATTCGAACCAAAATACTATCTTGTCGGTTTGTATAAGCTCTTTTTAGGCC
>JANWIB010000127.1 GCA_025450155.1 Sphingobacteriaceae bacterium | reverse complement strand
AGTTACCGCTGGGCACAGCGAAAATAATAGCTGTTTTACCTGCCAGTTTTAATTGCGCATAGGCATTAAAATAATAGAAGGTTTGTGGAATTAAGCGGGCTATATTGATGGAATTAGCGGAGGTTAAACGAAATTTTTCGTTTAGTTCTTTATCCACAAATGCTTGTTTAACTAAAGCCTGACAATCATCAAAAGTTCCGTCTATCTCAATTGCCCGAATATTTTGTCCGTTTGTTGTGAGTTGCAATTCCTGGATAGGGCTTACTTTTCCCTTCGGATAAAGAATAGTTACCCGGGTATTTGGAACACCTAAGAAGCCTAAAGCTACCGCTCCACCGGTATCTCCGGAAGTAGCCACCAATACATCCAACGTTTTTTCGCCCGGAAGAAGAAAATAACTCATTACCCGGCTCATAAAACGAGCGCCAAAATCTTTAAAAGCCAATGAAGGCCCGTGAAATAGCTCTAAAACATACGTATCTTCATCCAACGTTACTGCGGGAGCCGGAAAATTGATGGCATCCTTGATAATATCTTTTAAATCTTTTGAGGGTATTGAATCCTTCAGCAAAGCAGAAGCTACTTCAAAAGCTATCTCCTGAAGCGATAATTTATCGATATTCTCTATAAAAGAGGCATCCAGTTTTGGAATGGAGATTGGCATATATAATCCTCCATCCTGTGGCAGACTATTGAAAACGGCATCTTTAAAAGGAACTTCTAATGCTTTATTATGGGTACTGTATAATTTCATTTATGAATTGCTTCTACAGGCGAAATATATTACTTACAAATTCTACTTCTTTAATCTACTATTCTAGGACCTTTAGCGTTTATAGCAGATACATAGGTTTGATTTGCGATATGTATGTTAGTGAGATGTCGTTGTAATTTCTGAGTAATTGCTATTGCAGTCTCGTTGCTTTTAGTAAAAGCGAAAACGGAAGGGCCTGAACCGGAAATACCAAAACCAACAGCTCCATTTTCGAGCGCTATTTCTTTCAATCTATAAAAATTGGGAATTAGAATGGAACGTACCGGTTCAATAATCGCATCCTGCATGCTTCTTCCAATCAAATCAATATCATTCATAAACAAGCCACTTACCAAACCAGCCACATTTCCCCATTGGGTAACGGCGTCTTTTAATTGCACGGTATTTCGTATCATTCTTCTTGCATCACGGGTAGGTACATCCACATCCGGAAAAACAAGGGCACAATGTAATTCTTTAGGAAATGGTAGTGAGATAATGTCTAAAGGCTCATAACTGCGAATGAGAACAAATCCACCTAATAAAGCCGGAGCTACATTATCGGCATGCCCGGTACCACATGCCAATTCCTCGCCTTTCATCGCGAAGGGAACTAGTTCATTTGGGCTTAATGGATTATTCAATAACGTATTCATAGCAAACAAGCCGGCTACCGTACTGGCAGAACTTGACCCTAAGCCACTGCCTATTGGCATTTTTTTATGTAACTCAATATCTACACCGATATCTTCCCGGTTAATGTGTTGCAGATAATGCCGAACACTTGCACTTACAGTATTTTTTTTCGGGTCTAAAGGCAGTTTACCATCATCTCCGGTAATTTTAGAAATAACTACTCCGGGTTCTAATCGCCTCCGCATAATCACTTCATCTCCGGGGGTGTCCACCGCAAAACCCAAAACGTCAAATCCGCAAACTACATTCGCTACCGTAGCGGGTGCAAATACTTTTATAGAATCTCTCATACCCAACCCCTATAGGGCCTTTTTATTTTGTACTATTATCTTTTAACCTATTAATGTGCCGCTACGTTAACAATATCAGCAAAAACTCCGGCGGCAGTTACTTCTGCACCGGCACCGGGACCTTTTACTACCATAGGGCGCTCTTTATAGCGATCTGTGGTGAAAGAAATGATATTATCGCTACCGGATAACATGTAAAAGGCATGATTTTCATCTACACTTTGCAGAGAAATTGACACTTTTCCATCCTGAAGTACGCCAATATAACGCAATACCTTACCGTTTTCTTCTGCCTGCTTTTTTAAGCCGTAGAAATAGGCTTCGTTCACTTTCAATTGTTCGTAAAACTCGGGGACGGATTGTGCATCTAAGCACGATTGCGGTAGCATATTTTCAATTTGAACATCTTCCGGCTCTAGTTGATAGCCCGCATCTCGTGCCAGAATCAACATTTTGCGCATGAAATCTTTTCCACTCAGATCATCACGGGGATCAGGTTCCGTATACCCTTTTTCCTGTGCCAACTTCACGACATCGTGGAACGCGGCATCGCCTTTAAAATTATTGAATATAAAAGAGATAGTACCGGATAATATCGCTTCGATTTTTAAAACCTGGTCTCCACTCATCATTAAATCTTTTAACGTTCTGATAATGGGCAATCCGGCACCTACGTTGGTTTCATAATAAAAATCAACGCCATGTGCTAATGCGGTGTCTTTAAAGGTTTTATATTGTTTGTATGAAGCTGAATTACCAATTTTATTGCAGGCAACAATAGAAATATTTGATTTAAAAACTGTTTCGTAGAATTCAATGGGCTTTGAACTTGCTGTATTATCGACAAAAATAGCGTTAGGCAAATTCATGGCTTTCATTTGGGAAATAAATCCTGCTAAATCAACTTGCTCTCCTTTTTGCTCCAATTCCTCTTCCCAGCTAGTTAAGGATAAGCCATCGGGATGAAATATCATTTTCCGGGTATTGCACATACCAACAACATTTACCTGTATCCCATTATGTTGTTGCAAAAATTCACGATGTTCTTCCAATTGTTTGAATAACGTACTTCCAATGTTTCCTGTACCCAGGCAAAATACATTTAGGGTTTTCTTTAAGTCAGTAAAAAACGCATCGTGTACAGCATTTAAGGCTTTTGAAAGGTCAGTATGAGAAATAATAACGGAGATGTTATACTCGGAAGAACCTTGTGCAATAGCACGCACATTTACCCCATTTCTTCCTAAAGCATGAAACAACTTGCCTGATATACCAGGCGTTTGTTTCATATTTTCGCCTACAATTGCAAGAACGGAAAGGTTATTTTCAATTTTTGGCTGTTCTAATTTTTGCGCCTGAAGTTCCAATTCAAACTCCTGTTCGATCAGCTTTAACGCTTTTTCGGCTTCTGCCGGGTTAACCGCAAAAGTGATGCTATGTTCTGATGATGATTGCGTAATTAAAACCACATTGATTTGTTCTCTTGCCAGTAATGAAAATAGTCTGCCGCTAAACCCGGCTTTGCCAACCATCCCGCTTCCAAGCAGGTTGATGATGCTGATTTCATTAATAGACGATATCCCTTTAATACTTAGATTGGAAGGTTTGCTTTGATGACTAATTACGGTTCCTTCAAAATCTGGTTGAAATGTATTGCGGATAACAATAGGAATCTTTTTAAGAAAGGCGGGAATCATGGTTGGAGGATAAATGACTTTAGCCCCGAAATAGGAAAGTTCCATGGCCTCGGTATAAGTTAACTCGGGCAATGAAAATGCCTTTTTTACAATGCGGGGATCGGCTGTCATCATCCCATTCACATCGGTCCATATTTCTATTTCCTTCGCATTTAAGGCCGATCCAAAAATTGCAGCTGTGTAATCGCTTCCTCCTCTGCCTAAAGTAGTAATGCGTCCTTCTTCGTTGCTTGAGATGAAACCGGTTACAAAAATAACCTGGCCTTTATGCTGCTGATAAAAGTCGCGAATAAGAATTTCTGTTAACTCGGTATTTACTTTGGCCTGGCCAAACGTACTGTCTGTTTTTACTAATTCGGTAGCATCAGCAAAAACGGCATCCGGAAAATATTGTCCGGCAATTTTGCTGACCATAAATGTAGAGCAACGCTCGCCATAACTTAAAACCAGGTCGCGTGTTTTAGAGGTTATTTCACGTAAACTTCGAACTCCATTTAGGAGGTCTTCCAGTTCGTTAAAGAAAATTTTCAATTTTGTGAATACCGGGTTTTGACGCTGAACATCCAAAAGGGTTTTAATTACTTCGAAATGTTTATTTTCCAGTTGGGACAAGTGCCGAGAAAAATCTTCGCCTCTTTCGGCTGCATCAGCCATTGAAACAAGAAGATTGGTAACACCACTCATAGCAGATAGCACGACAACCGGATTTTCGCCGCTTGCAGATTCCCGTTTAATAATTTCCAATAATGTGCGAATGCTCTCTACAGATCCGACTGAAGTACCTCCAAATTTTAAGATTTTCATTCCATGCAACTTTAAATAAAAGCGCCTTCCTCTGCTAGAGGAAGGCGCTTTATGGTTTTATTTTATATCTGCTATACCAAATTACGATCTTCCTCCAGGCTGTTGCCCGGTAGTAATAGAAATAATCGTTGGTTGGGTATAGTAAATTTTTGCCATTGTTTTAACTGAGCGACAAATTAAATGGTAAATTTTTAATAAAACAAACAAAAAGATATATTTTTTTAAATTAAAATCTTCCGACCTTTAAAAATGAAATAATAAGAAATCACTTTCCTTAGCAAGGGAGATTTTGTATAGTATGTTTTACAAGAATTGAATCTATTCTGACTAATGGTATATTTACTGCCCATGAAAAGAGTTCCGGCAGATAAAAAGTTTTTGGAGCAGGTAGAAGTAATTGATATTGCTGAAGAAGGCAAGGGTGTAGGTAAGGCTGATGAATTGGTGATATTTATTGAGAAAGCTGTACCTGGCGATGTGGTAGATATCGAGATCATCCGTAAAAAGAAAAATTTTGCCGAAGCAAAGATCAAAAACCTGGTTAAACCTTCCGAATTTCGCACGCAGGCTTTTTGTCCACATTTCGGTGTTTGCGGTGGCTGCAAATGGCAACATATGACTTATGAAGCGCAATTGCGTTTTAAACAAAAAATTGTATTGGATGCCTTACAGCGATTGGGTAAGGTAGACGTTAGCCAGGCCAGTTCTATACTGGGTTCTTTTGAAAAGCGCTATTATCGTAATAAACTCGAATTTACTTTTTCGAGTAAACGTTGGCTTACCGATGAAGACATTCGAAGTAATGAACCAATGGAACCGAATGCCCTAGGTTTTCACATTCCGCTTCGCTTTGATAAGATATTGAATATCGAAACTTGTTACCTGCAAACCGACCCGTCTAACGAAATTCGGAATCAGCTTCGGGACTTCACTATTCAAAATGGCATTTCTTTTTACGATTTAAGAAATCATGAGGGAGCACTTCGCAATTTGATTATCCGGACATCTACTACCGGCGAAGTGATGGTAATTGTTGTATTTGCTTATGCCAGCGAGGATGAAATTAAATTGATCATGGCCTTCTTAAAGGAACGTTTCCCGCAAATCACTTCTTTGCTTTATATCATCAATCATAAGAAAAACGATACCATTTTTGACCAGGAAATTATTACTTATGCTGGCAGGAATTTTATTTATGAAGAAATGGAGGATTTGCGATTTAAAATCGGTCCAAAATCTTTTTATCAAACCAACTCACTTCAGGCTTACGAATTGTATAAAATTGTCCGGGATTATGCCGGGTTAACGGGAACGGAATTGGTTTACGATTTGTACACCGGAACCGGAACCATTGCCACCTTCGTAGCAAAAAAAGCAAAACACGTTATCGGCGTTGAGTATATTCCCAGCGCTATTGAAGATGCAAAAGTAAATGCTGAAATAAACAATATCACGAATACAACTTATTATGCTGGCGATATGAAGGATGTGCTCACACCAGAGTTTGTTGAAGCACATGGCAAACCGGATGTGATTATTACTGACCCTCCACGGGCAGGCATGCACCCGGATGTAGTAAAGCGCCTGCTTGAAATCGAAGCCCAAAAGATGGTTTATGTAAGCTGCAATGCGGCAACGCAGGCCCGGGATATCGCCATGCTTAGCGAAAAATATGAAGTGAAAAAAATTCAGCCGGTTGATATGTTTCCGCACACACAACATGTGGAAAACGTTGTTTTATTAACCCTGAAAAATTAGCATATGTTACTGGAAGATTTGATGAACCAGGCCGGCGAAGACGGCCAATCGCCTAAAAAAGAAAGCCCTCTAAAAAGTCTGGAAGCCGACCTGAAATTTTATAATGAATCAATAAAAGAAGTGGGTACAGAAATTATCGTAGAGGGAATTTCTGCTTATCCTATTTTTGTTGCGCATCAGCATGAAGTAAATTTAGGCGAGTTAATATTGGATAAAAACGACCTCCATACAGATTGGAGCATTCACGCCTCTACCCTGGAGGAGTTTGTAGAAAAGGGTATTATTCATCCGGAAAAAAAAGAGCGTTTTGTTAAACATTTTAAAGATCCACACGAGTTCATGTGCCTATTTGTGATTGTTCCAGAGGGTGCCAACTTTGTGTTTTATCCCTATCAATAAACTAAAAAAGATAGAGTCGATGATTTGAGGCGAATTGCTTATTTTTCAAAAAATTTAATGAGATTCCGGAAAAGAAAATCCTTATTATTGATAAAAACCAAATTCAACAAAAACTAAATCGAATTGCCTATCAAATATGGGAAGATAACCTCGACGAAAAAGAAATCGTGATTGCAGGTATTGCAGAATCCGGTTATACGATGGCGCAACGACTAAAAGATATCCTGGTTGATGTTTCAGGTATTAACGT
>JANWIB010000126.1 GCA_025450155.1 Sphingobacteriaceae bacterium | reverse complement strand
GACTGGATATTGAAGGCAGTGAAGAAAGCTAAAAAAATTGTGAATACCCGGATGTATGTGGCAAAATACTTGGTTGGAGGGATGTCTAAAAACAGACACCGGCAAAGCTTAAGGGAACGATTTCATATATTTTCTAAGCATTATGGATTGATTCCGAACCTGTTTAACCACGTGATAATGGCTTTTAAGCTGTTTATTTATTATGTAAGATATGGACGGACGAATGATTGAGCAAGTTTTGCAGCTTGACCCTACTCTTGCTCTAATGATAAAACTGCGGATAAATTTTAACAAGATTATTAAAACTTTAAAACATAATTTTATCAAATATGGCTGCCAGCTCTAAATCCATAGATTCAAATGCAACAAGATGTTCCTGGTGCGGAACAGATCCCCTATATATTCAATATCATGACGAAGAGTGGGGAAAAGAAATGCATGACGACCTCGTTCTTTTCGAGTTTTTAGTATTAGAATCAGCGCAGGCAGGATTAAGCTGGATAACAGTTCTCCGAAAACGCGAAAATTATCGTAAAGCCTTTTCCGGTTTCGATCCTATTAAGGTGGCACAGTTTACAGAGATTGATGTAGAACGTTTGTTACTTGATCCCGGAATTATCCGCAATCGCCAGAAAATAGAAGCGGCTATTAATAATGCTCAAAAATTCTTAGAAGTACAAAAAGAGTTTGGCTCTTTCGACAAATACCTCTATTCATTTATGCCCAATCAAAAACCCATTATTAATAACCGAAAAAGTATGAGTGAAGTACCTGCCCGAACAGAAATTTCTGATACTATTTCAAAAGATATGAAAAAACGGGGGTTTAAATTTTTTGGTACTACCATTTGCTATGCCCATATGCAGGCAACAGGTATGGTGAATGATCATATTGTCGATTGCATTACATATTCTTAACATTTGATTCCAACTTTTTTTCAACCCTATCTTAAGTGGTATTCATTATTGCTTAGGATTCTTATTTTTGAAGATATCCCTTTACGATATCTATACCTAATTCAATGAAAAAACTCTTTCTCTTAGACGGTATGGCCCTCATTTACCGGGCGCATTTTGCCTTGAGCAAAAATCCGCGATTTACTTCTGGTGGTTTAAACACCTCGGCCATCATGGGTTTTACTAATACATTGCTCGAAATATTAAAAAAAGAAAAGCCTACACATATCGCCGTAGTATTCGATACCGAAGCGCCGACGGAACGTCATACCGATTTTGATGGTTACAAAGCTCACCGGGAAGCCATGCCCGAAGACCTTTCGACAGCCATTCCATATATCTTCCGACTTATTGAAGGATTTAATATTCCGGTAATTACTTCCGATGGATATGAAGCGGATGATATTATTGGCACATTGGCTAAAAAAGCCGAAAAAGAAGGATTCACCGTTTATTGCATGACTCCCGACAAAGATTTTGCTCAGTTGGTTTCCGACCATATTTTCATCTATAAGCCAGCCCGGATGGGCAACGATATGGAAATATTGGGCGTGCAGGAAATATTAAAAAAATGGGAAATAGATCGGGTAGAACAGGTAATTGACATTTTAGGCCTTTGGGGAGATTCGGTTGATAACATACCCGGTATACCCGGTGTAGGTGAAAAAACGGCGAAAACGCTTATCAAACAATACGGTTCGGTAGAAAATGTTATTGCCAACAGTCACGAACTGAAGGGAAAGATGAAAGAAAACGTGGAGCAATATGCCGAGCAGGGCTTAATATCTAAAAAACTGGCAACTATTTTATTGGATGCCCCTGTTGAATTAGAAGAGGAAGCCTTAGAATTAAATCAACCCAACCGCGAAGCCTTAGAACCGCTCTTTGCGGAATTAGAGTTCAGAACCATTGGAAAGCGTGTTTTTGGGGAAGATTTTAGCTTAGCCGAAGCAAAATCTACTATCGGTGTGCAAACAGACTTGTTTGGAAATACGGTAGAACAGGCTTCTGTAGTTAAAAAAGAAACGCTAATAATCGAAACGCAGCATACAGCGAAAAACATTACCAATACGGTGCATACGTATCATTTAGTGGATACTCCCGAAAAAAGAAAAGAGTTGATCGAATTTCTTCTCACCCAAAAATTTATTTGTTTCGATACGGAAACCACAGGTACTGATGCTAATAATTCTGAATTGGTAGGTCTCTCATTTGCTGTAGAAGCAGGAGAAGCCTGGTATGTACCCATGCCTGTAGATCAGGATCAATGCAGCAGCCGAATTACCGAATTTAAATCTCTATTTGAAAACGAAAACATCGCTAAAATCGGACAAAATTTAAAATTTGATATTCTGGCGCTGAAAGGGTGTGGCATTGAAGTGAAAGGCGAACTTTTCGATACCATGCTGGCTCATTATCTTCTTGATCCCGATTCGAGACACAACATGGATATTCTGGCAGAAAATTTTCTGGATTACACGCCCGTTTCGATTACCTCGCTTATTGGTTCAAAAGGCAAAAATCAGGGTAACATGCGGGATGTGGAGTTGGAAAAGATTAAAGAATATGCAGCCGAAGATGCCGATATCACCCTGCAACTAAAACAAACTTTTGAGCCCATGCTGCAAGAAGCTGGCGCAGGTAAATTGGCCAGTGAAATTGAAAATCCGCTGATTTATGTATTGGCTGATATGGAGCGTGAGGGGGTTAAAATAGATCAGAATACCTTAAAAGCATTTTCTAAAGAACTGGAAACCGATATCCAACAACTGGAAAAAACAATTTACGAAAAAGCTGGGGTAAGATTCAATATAGCCTCTCCAAAACAATTGGGCGAAGTGCTTTTTGAAAAATTGCAACTCGATCCGAAAGCCAAAAAAACCAAAACGGGGCAATATCAAACGGGCGAAGATGTGTTAACGGCTTTGGCCAATAAAAGTGATATTGTGAAAGATATCCTGGATTTTCGCCAGTTGCAAAAACTAAAATCAACCTATGTAGACGCCCTTCCTCAAATGATTAACCCCAAAACAGGAAGAGTACATACCTCCTACAACCAGGCTGTAGCCTCAACCGGAAGGTTAAGTTCAAATAACCCCAATCTTCAAAATATACCTATAAAAACCGAGCGAGGTAGGGAAGTACGAAAAGCCTTCATTCCACGAGATGACGACCACATCATTCTCTCGGCAGATTATTCACAAATTGAACTTCGTCTGATAGCCGAAATCAGCAAAGACGCAAACATGATGGATGCCTTTGCCCGGGGATTAGACATCCATACCGCAACTGCTGCCAAAGTTTATGGAGTGTCGCTAGAGGAAGTCGATTCAACTAAACGAAGAAATGCAAAAGCGGTAAACTTTGGAATTATTTACGGCCAGTCTGCTTTCGGGCTTTCTCAAGGTTTAGGAATTCCCCGAAAAGAAGCTGCAGAAATTATTGAACAATATTTTAACCAATATCCGGGCATTAAAAATTACATGAACGATACCATGAACTTTGCCCGTGAAAACGGTTTTGTTCAAACCATTTTAGGCCGTCGCCGTTACCTGAGAGATATTAATTCGGCCAATGCCACCGTTAGGGGATTTGCTGAGCGAAATGCCATTAATGCTCCCATACAAGGTTCGGCTGCCGATATGATAAAAATTGCCATGATTAACATTCATCGCGATATACAGGAGCAAAAAATAGAGGCAAAAATGACGATGCAGGTGCATGATGAGCTGGTTTTTGATGTCCATCATTCTTGTATAGAACCAATGAAAAGGATTATCACAGAGCGAATGAAACATGCCATCAAAACTGAAGTGCCCATTGTGGTAGAAATTGGCCAGGGAAGCAATTGGTTGGAAGCCCATTAAAACGTTAATTCGCTAAACTTTAAAGAAATACTAACTAATGGTATAAGAATAATTTTTTCTATTTTTAAACAATAGAAACCAACTTAACCAACGATTGCCCCCAAATTCAAAGATGTCATGTCGAACAGAGTGAGACATCTTAATACTTTCTGCATAATTGATTGAGATGCCTCGCTATGCTCTGAATGCAAGGCGAGTTTTTGAGACGGCTTCTATATTAAAAACCAGGTAAAGTTGAAACTTAATTGATTTTTATGCAGGTAGTTCATTTAAGTGCCGAATGTTATCCTGTGGCCAAAGTAGGGGGCTTGGGAGACGTGGTAGGAGCATTACCTAAATATCAAAATTCCTTAGGCATACAGGCCAGTGTAGTGATGCCTTATTATAAGAAAAAGTTTATTTCCGAAAATCATTTCGATTCTATATTTGAAGGCAGTCTGGCCCTTGGTACTACACTTTTCAACTTTAAAGTACTTAAAGAAACAACGGATAAATTAGGCTTTCCGCTATTTCTAATCTATATATCCGGGCTGTTGGATAGGGAAGAGATATATAGTTATCCAGATGAAACAGAACAATTTATCGCCTTTCAATTAGCTTTTTTAGAGTGGGCCAGCCAATTAAAGAAAAAACCGGATATCGTTCATTGCCACGATCATCATACCGGATTGATACCCTTTTTAATGTATCATTCCAGACGATATAAAAAACTAGCGCATATACCCACGGTAGTTACGGTACATAATGCCGAATACCAGGGATGGTTTGGATGGGATAAACTGAGTTATTTACCTGATATTGATCTTTCAAAAACTGGTCTTTTAGATTGGAATGGAACTATTAATCCGCTTGCTGCCGCAATAAAATGTTGCTGGAGGTTTACTGCAGTATCTCCAACTTATTTGGAAGAACTCTCTTATAATTCAAACGGTTTGGAATACCTTTTTGCCGGTGAAAAACAAAAAGGAGTTGGAATTATAAATGGTATAGATACCGATATATGGAATCCGGAAACGGATTCGATGTTAATGAGTAATTATACTACAAAAACAGCAAAGAAAGGAAAACTGGAAAATAAAAGATGGATAAGTAAAGAATTTGGTTTTGCGGTAACTAAACCCTTAATCGCTTTTATAGGTCGTTTGGTTGGAGAAAAAGGAGCGGACCTTTTGCCACAAGTTATTTTAAACTGCATAACCGAACTTCATTCGAAAGTAAACATTCTTATACTTGGATCTGGCCTGGCTGATATAGAAGATGAACTGACCATTTTATCCAAAAAACATAAAAAGCAGTTTAATTGCTTTATAGGATACAACGAAACGCTTTCACATCGTATTTATGCAAGCGCTGATTTCATTTTAATGCCCTCACGGATAGAACCCTGTGGACTAAATCAATTATATGCGTTGCGATATGGAACCATTCCCATTGTAAGAAATACCGGAGGCTTAAAAGATACAGTGATAGATTATGAAATTGATGCGAATGGCTATGGTATATGTTTTAATGATACCAATATAAAAAGCATTATGGAAGCCATTCATCGGGCAGTTACAAGTTATCAATCTCCCTCGCAGTTACAACTATTACGCACACGGATGATGGCGCTTGATTTTTCGTGGAGTAAATCTGCTAATCACTATGTAAATCTTTATAAAAACCTAATTATAAAAACCTAAATTCTTACAATGAGTTCAAAAGTACTAGCGGTGATATTAGGAGGCGGGCAAGGTTCCCGACTTTATCCATTAACAGAAACCCGTTCCAAGCCAGCCGTACCAATTGCCGGTAAATATCGCTTAGTAGATATTCCGATCTCTAATTGTCTTCATGCCGGAATTAACCGGATTTTTGTGTTAACACAGTTTAATTCGGCCTCGTTAAACAAACATATAAAGAACACCTATCATTTTAGCATTTTTAGTAATGCCTTTGTTGATATACTTGCTGCAGAACAAACGCCCCTTCATACTACCTGGTTTCAGGGAACAGCCGATGCTGTACGAAGAAGTTTGATTCACATTGATCCTTTTGAATTTGAATATATCCTCATTCTCTCTGGCGATCAGCTCTATCAAATGGATTTTGAAGATATGGTTGCCAATCATGAAAATAACAAAGCGGATATTTCCGTAGCAACCATTCCGGTTTCTGCCCGCGATGCTTCCGGCTTTGGTATTATGAAAAATGATGACGATCATTTAATTACTTCCTTTATCGAAAAACCCCAACCAGAGTTATTGCCAGAATGGTCGTCCGAGGTTAACGATGAATTAAAAGCTAAAGGAAGAATCTACCAGGCATCTATGGGTATTTATATTTTTAACCGCAACGTTCTTTTCGATATTCTGAATAACGATACCCATACCGATTTTGGCAAGGAGATTATTCCGAATGCCATAGAAACACGAAAAGTAGTGAGTTATCAATACGATGGATATTGGACCGATATTGGAACCATTTCTTCTTTCTTTGAAGCTAATATTGGCTTAACGGATGATATCCCGGCCTTTAATCTTTTTGACAAAAGGAGTATCTATTCTAGGCCAAGGATGCTTCCCCCATCAAAAATTTCAGGAACTACCTTAGAAAAAACCTTAGTTTCTGATGGTTGCATTATTCAGGCAAGCAGAATAGAAAAATCAGTTATTGGTATCCGAACCCGTGTAGGTAAAGGGACAACCATTACCTCTACTTATATTATGGGAAGCGATTATTATGAAACGCTCGACCAGATTGAAACGGCACTTTCTACCGGAACTCCCATAATGGGCGTTGGGGAACGATGTTATATTAAAAATGCTATTCTGGATAAAAATTGCCGTATTGGTAGTGATGTCAGGATAAACGGGGGTAACCATTTACCCGATGGCGATTTTGAAACACATACGGTACGAGATGGGATCGTGGTTATTAAAAAAGCTGCGATTATACCAAATGGTACTGTTATTTAACCAAAAAGTGTAAACAAATTTCACACATATACATATATAAGTGTGAAAATTATGTGAAAGATAAGTTATGTATTAATGTGTAGGTTTATTCTGTTTTAACTAACCAATTATAAACTTAATTAACCTAGCTTATTTTCATCATGAAAAAACCGCTCTTTAAGGCTATTCTGTTTCTTTCAGCCGCCGCCTTGGTATTCTTTATTACCTTTTCTTGCACTAAACAAGCCGCGACACCCGACCTCCAAACAAAGAAAAGTATGGTTTCCCTGCCCGGAGATAATCCATTTAAAGCAACGGTGGGCGCTCCTATTTCAGGGGCTTTGGCACAACAGTGGATAGAGAATTATAATAAGGCACATCACACGGATAAAAATGCGTTCTATTCCATTGACCGTAAGAATTTGGAGGCTATTCTGAGTGACCCAACCTGTGTAGGTATCGGTTTGCATTATGCGATGGATGGGGACGGGCAGATGCACATTTTACCCATCGGGGTGAATGAGCACGGGGAGCTGATAAAAACGGATTTTGTTCCTACTGAAAAGGGTATGATAGACTGGAAAACGGCACAAAACTGGATAGCCAATAACCAGGGGCCTGTTGATTGGCATTTTTTTGGCGGAAATACCTTTGATCGTTTGTTCGGCCAGCCTTGTACAGGTGTTTGGGCTACCCTGGCGGTGAATGATGGGGGTGCACAGCAATTGTTGTTGACCAGGAAAGGCGATGGGGAGATCAACCCGAGTTATGTGGAGTATGTGGAGGATCATTCCTATTGCCCAGCATGTAAACAATAACAGCTTATTATTAGTGAATAATTAATACCTATTTTTTTACAGGGACTGATCTCAAAATTCCTTAATTTATGATCTACACTTTTCTTGAACATGTCTCTTCTTTTTCGGTGGTATTTCCACTGCTGCTGGTGTTATTTTCGGGGAAAGTACATTTAAAAGAAGATCTGATACTCAGAGCGCTGGGTATCCTGCTTTTGGCTTCTGGTCTTTCTGATGTAGGGAGTTACCTATTGAGGGAAATGGGCAAATCATTCCTGATGGTTGATAGCAGTTATATTATCATTGAGTTTTTACTATTCAGCTACATCTATTACCGGGTTATCCCCAATAAAAAATGGGTATATGGTGGTTTGCTGCTATTTGGGCTTTTTTCCCCAATCAATATCCTGTTTATTGAACCCTTTACTCAATTTCAAGGCTGGCTGATCTTCGTGGAAGGCCTGATCCTAATAGGTTATGCAGGCATGAGCTCATTCCATCTTCTCCGGGCACCCGCAGATCCGGTTCCTTTTTTTGAGCGGCTCATCGGATGGATCAACCTGGCGGTCGTAGTTTATTTTCTCTCTAATTTATTTTTATTCAGCATCAGCGAATTTCTGTTTACACACCTCGATCCGGAAACTGCCAGAAAATACTGGAGTTTTCATAATTGTGTTAATATTCTAAAAAACAGTATATTCGCTATCGGTATTTATTATACGATGCGTAAGGGTGCGGATAGAACAACGCTGATAATGAAAGGAATCAGCGAGCGGATTGACGAATTGTATGACGACGCATTAGACGAAATTGTGAAGAAAACTAAGTAAGCGCTTAAAAGTGATGGAAATACGGATCAATTCTTCCTCGATACTTAAGTAATAACATTTTAAGTGCTGAACAAGCGTAACCACGGCGGAGCCTATAGAAATGATTCCCGGCCGCCTACTCCTGGTACTGCTCCATACCTTCTGCCGGTTTCCATACCGAGTTGGGTTCAAAGTAGTTCCATAACAGGTTAGAAAGGTTATCGATCAGCCGAAAGCCCTCGTTCTGCCAAGTCCAGCTGGTATCTTTCTGATTTTTTGTTGTTATACAAAATACATAATCGCCATGCGGGGCATTCACCAGCACCACTTCTGAGCGTGCCCGGTCCACGGCGCCCTGCTTCGAAGCCGCCTGCACATACGGCGGAATCTGTGCCAAAGCCCGGTTGTCAAAATAAATGCGGATCAAATTTCGATACATCCGTTCGCTGGCTGCCTTGTTGATGGCTT
>JANWIB010000125.1 GCA_025450155.1 Sphingobacteriaceae bacterium | reverse complement strand
GGCGGCAATTCCATCAGAAAATAAGGTTTCTACAGGTATTCATCATTTTTACTATGTATAATCACGGCGTTTCGGTTTGTCCGGAGTTCCTCACACGCGTTCGAAAGGAGGGAGGCTTCCATCAATGCTCATCCGAAGGCTTTTTATTTGGAAAACATCGGCCATAGGTAAATAAGAAGATAGGTATTTCATTTTATAATCCTATGGCTTGAGCAGCATGAAAGATAGCACTTTTATCTAAAGTTGAAATTTCCGGTATCCTTAGTGTTTTTTCTATCTTGCAATAATTCAGGATAAAGCTTTCTGAATATTCATCCACTCTTCCATTAAAAACCAAAGCCTTAACCTCAATATTTCGCCGTTTTAATTCCTGAAGAGAGAGTAAGGTATGATTGATACTTCCTAAGTAATTGCGGGATACTAAAATTACCTCTGCTTGCCATTTTTCAATTAAATCAATGATTAACTCGTGCTCATTTAAAGGAACCATTAAGCCTCCGGCACCCTCTATAATTAATTGATTTTTTGTTTCGGGAATTTGAATCGAATCTAAATTTATCCGGATTCCATCTATATCAGCCGATTTATGGGGCGAGAATGGCTGCGTGAGAAGATAAGCTTCGGCATGAAATTTAGAAACAGTATTAGAGATCAGGCTTTTTACCTTATCGCTATCCGAATTGTCCAGATCGCCGGATTGGATGGGTTTCCAATAGTCTGCCTTTAGTTTTTCTACTAAAATAGCGGATACGATAGTTTTTCCAATTCCGGTTCCAATTCCTGTTACAAATAGTGGTTTCATCATTTTTCAAGAATTGCTGCTAAAGCCTTTATTTCTTCATCTGTATTAAATGTATGCAGGCAAATACGTAAACGTTCTTTACCCTTCGGTACGGTGGGGCTTAATATCGCCCGAACATTAAATCCCTGCTCCTGCAAGGCATTGGCCAAATTCCGTGCCTGTTCATTACCACTGACTAATAAGGATTGGATAGGAGAGCGGCTCGGAATAAAGTTTTTGGAACTATTTTTCAGGTAACTTTTAAATAATTTCACTTTCTGATCCAAAAGAGACGGATGATCTTTCTCTAATAAATATTCATAAGCTTTTTTAATACACAAATGCGTGTGAAACGGAGAGGCGGTAGTATAAATAAAAGACCGGGCAAAGTTTATAAGGTAATTTTTTAATAGATTACTTCCCAAAATCAGTGCTCCGTGAGTTCCTAAAGCCTTTCCGAAGGTAATTACGCGTGCAAAAACCTGATTCTCAAGATTCATTTGGGAAACTATCCCTTTTCCCTGCTTTCCGAAAATTCCTATTGCATGTGCTTCGTCGACAATAACAGCGGCACCATATTGATCCGATAAATCAACAATTTCTTTCAATGGCGCTTCATCGCCATCCATAGAATACACACTTTCTACTGCGATAAAAATTTTGCCTTTTGCTACTTTAAGTTTCTCTTCGAGATTATTAAGATCATTGTGCTTAAACGTGTAACGGTTGGCATTACTTAACCGAATGCCATCAATTATCGAAGCATGGGCAAACTCATCGGCAATGACGGTATCACCACGTTGAGGAATGGATGAAAATAAGCCAACGTTGGCATCGTAACCTGAATTAAATATCAATCCAGATTCAACGCCATGGAATAATGCTATTTCTCGTTCCAATTGCTCTAAAAAATCAGAATTCCCAGAAATGAGGCGAGATCCGGTTGATCCTAAAGAATATTCCCGATATTGTTGCAATGCACCTTCAATTTTATTTTTTAATTCTTGCGAGCGGGCAAATCCTAAATAATCATTAGAGCAAAAATCGATTTTTGAGTTATGAGTAGGCAGGGAGCGAAGCGTTAAGTTTGCTTTACGTTCTGATAATCGTTTTTGAAGAAAACTAAGCGTGGCTTTCAATACTAAATTTTGATGCTAAAATAAAAAAAGCGGCAGTAATATTACTGCCGCTTAACCACCTATCACAAACAAAAACTAAAACCAACTACTCTTTATAGTCTTTTCGTTTTTCATGCCACTCATGAAAACGATGTTTTTTATGAGCAAACCTTTCTTGACGCTCTTTTTTATGTTCCAAATACGTTTTTTTCTGTTCTTCTGTTAAAATCTTCTCAATCTTATTATCATTTTCCTTAAAAAATAGTTTTCGTTTTTCCATTCTTTCAGCCCGTTCTTTTTCTGCCGCTGAACGAAATTCTTCCATTTTTTTGGCTTGTTCCAGGTTAATCGCATAAACTTTATCCTGTTGCTCTTTTGTCAGCGATAATTTTTTGCTTAACATTTCGGTCTTTTTTTGTGCACGATCTTCAGGAGTGGCTCTTTCTCTTTCTTTTTCTTGTTTTTCCTGTGAAAATCCTAAAGTTGCTAACCCTAAAAATAAAACGGCTGTAAAGAATGGCTTTCTCATATTTTGTTAATTTTAATTATTAGAGGAAGGAGCGTGCCGAAGGTTTAATTTGTTGTTGTAAAAAAATGTTAAAGTTTATAGACACAAGAAGGCACTTAGAGATTACCTTCTTATGATGCACATTCCATTCTAAGTGTACTTAATCGTTATTATGCTGAAGTTTCGCAATGGATTTTTGCATTTGAGCCATCATGTTGGTAAGACTTTCCATTGTAGGCTCCGGATTAGGTTCCGGAAAAGCCGTAGAGATATATGCTTTTGCTTTCCATATTTCCAGAAGGTCTTCCGTTGGGATCGTATAGGGTTCGTAAACGGTATTATCAGAAATCAATTTTAATGGTTTATCTTCTTTAATGCGGTTTCCGGCCCTTTTATAGACAATGCCATCATTCTTGCTGATAAAGACATAGGTGTCTCCGGGTTTTACATCATTCCAATTTTCCAGATACTCACCAACAACGATCGTTCCAGATTGAAGAGGGAGCATGGAATCGCCTTTTATTTCAAAAGCCCGATAGGTTCCTTGTTTAAAGATGGGCATAGGCAAATGGAATTTAGGCAGCTCGCTGATAAATTCGGGGTCGGCATAACCATTGAGATAGCCTGCGCTGGCTTTAACTGGTACCAACTCTACATTTTCACGATCTTCACTATCTACAGTGATACTTAGTATACGAAGATTCCCGGAATCGCTTTTAGGCTTGGGTTTCCAGTTTTCATTGATTTTATCATTCACTAATTCATCCATACTCAACTCAAATAGATCTGCTATCCTTTTTAGTAAATCGTATTTTGGTTCTGCACGGTCTTCTTCATACGCTCCGATTAAAGAACGTTTAATCTCCAGTTTGTCAGCTAATTGCTGTTGCGTAAGACCTTTTTTCTTCCGGAGGGATTTTAAATTGTAAGAAATATTACTCATGATAAAATTATTTGCAAAAACTAAATTTATTAGTAAATTTGTGCGTATAAAATTAGCAAAAAATATTTAAAATATTATAGTTGTTTTTGACAGAAATTATTTTTTAAAAAGATGAAGAAATATGTTTTTATAATTACAGATCGAAACAGGGGAACACTGCATGTAGGCATGAGTACAAACCTTATTGAAACCATGAATTTTTATCGGCAAATTCCTGACTTGTCTTTTAATGCTTCGCAAAAATTAACTCGTTTGGTATATTTTGAAGAACTTAATTCCGAATCTGACGTAGAGCAACGTTTTCAACTCATCAATAAATTTACTCGTATGCAAAAAGAAAGGCTGATAAGAAAGGTAAATACCAATTGGATAGACTTAACCTCGGGATTAGATTACGAAGTAATCAATCACTCATACAAACCTGCTGCTTAGCTTAATAAACAATTATAGATACGAAAAGGCAACCAGGTATGCTTTATTATTATTACCATCCGGGAGCAAAGGTTAAACCAAAAACCCCGCCATTAACATCGGCTCTTTGAAAAGGAATGGCAAAATACGGCTCTAACACAAAATACCCAAATACATTGACTCTTAAAGATACACCTGCACTCATAGCAGGTACCCGTTCAAAAACAGGGTTATTGTTGTTATCTACGCCAATTTGTTTTGGTTTTTTTCTAAAAGCGATCTCTGAATCCTTGTTATAAGCCAAACCAATATCGAAAAACGCATTGAGGTCAGTAAATAGAAACTTGGATTTGATAGCGGATAGTTTTTCTGGACCTGTAAATGGCAAACGAATTTCAAAATTTGCTACGGCTATTTTAGAGCCAATCAATTGGTCTATGTTAAAGTCAGAAGGATTATAAGTAGCACCGTTTTTATAGAACGAGTTAGACTCATATCCTCTTATCAGATAAGGATATCCTATAAATAATGGATACAATCTATCCTGGTCTCTTCCTATACGTGAATAATTGTAGAGCCTCCCGGCTATAGTTATGGGCCTCAATCTAAAATATTTACGTAAATCGGTGGTTAAGGCGCTAAATTGATAATCTCCTATATAAGTTTCAATACCAAGCCGGTAACGAAAGCCATTTAAAGGAGATGTAACACCAAAGAAGGAATTATCTCCAACAAAGGCACCATTTAGTTGAAATATTTTAAATGAATTAAAATCTACACCATAATAGGCCCTGGCTTGATCTTTAGCTAATTTTCTTCTTCTGGAATCATAGGGATAAATATCAATTGCACCATTACTTGGATCAGCTAGGTAATAATTAGCAAAGCGGTCTATCCGGTAACTATAGAAAGCGGCTCCGGTTCCTGCCTCAAAGCGATAAGCTCTGGATAAAGGATAGGATGCAAATACTTGTACCTGGTCTTCGAATGTTCTGATCAGGTCATAACCGTCAACATATCGTAACCCCGTTGGTAAGGAGGTATCTTTTTCATATGCTCCAACACCATAAGCCGAAAGATAAGGGATATGAGAGACCGCTCCGCCCCAATTAACCCGGCTTTGCTGATTAATATAGGCTACCTGACCTCCAAAATCATATACTTCACCATTAATAGCCGCAGCAGCATAAATCTGATTTCTTCCTAAAATATCACTAAAAATGCCCTGTACACCACCTGAAAGTCCGGTACCGAATCTTCCTACAGAAGCGCCTACACCATTACTTGAAATATAATCTAATTTGAATTGCGGGCGATAAGGAATTGTTCGTATGGAATCGGAAGAGATCGTTTCAAAACGTTCGAAATTTTCAAGATTAGCATTAATAACATTCACTCCAACGGATTTTAATGGCGGTAAATTTGCGGCCTCAAAATTTATTGCCTGCGGATCTACTTCTTTAGCAGTAAAATCAGTTGCTTTAGCATTATAAATCGTGTATCGTTGAGAGCGGTAATACGAATAAACAATGTCGTCATTCTGCGAAATACTGAGGGCAGGGGAATACTCCGTAATTCCGCTAATTCCTGTAAAATAGTCTGTTAATTGTTCAACTTTTCCCCCGTTAATCGTATAGCGATACAGATTTCTAAAACCATCGCGGTTAGATAAGAAATATATTTGTTGATTATTAGAAGAAAACTCAGGATTTAGGTTATTAGCTCCATTAAATACATTAATATTAGTGATAGATTTAGAAGAAAGGTCTAAAATGGCTAAATTAAAGGTAATATTAACACCTTTAATAGCATCATTAAACGTTTGCCTGTCGGTGCTAAACACGATATGTCGTCCATCTGAAGAAAAGCTTGGTTGATAATCAGAATATTTATCATTGGTAAGCTGCGTTACTTTTTTAGTATTTAAGTTATATAAATAAAGATCGCTTTGGCCTTCTTTTAGTCCTGTAAAGGCAATATCTTCGCCATTTGGCGACCAGCTCAAATTGCTAAATTCACCTATATCTTTTAAACTTTGTGTATTCGTTTGGCCTGTAGCTACATCTATTATGAGTAATTTATTACGCCCCTTACTAAAAATACTAAAGGCAAATTTTTTACTATCCGGCGACCAGGCTCCTGCAGATTCTATAAAGCTAAACTCATCAATGTGCGAGTTGCTGGCTTTACTACCCAGTCCTCTTATAATTTTACCTGTTTGGGCATCGGCAAGAAACAGGTCTATAGATAAAAGTTCTTTTTCTGAAAGAAAAGCTACATACTTTCCGTCTGGAGATATGGCGGGTGCCACATTCATATTTCCAGCATTTTTATTGTCAAGAATTTTGCGGCCAATTGGCACTTGGGAGGTGTCTTTTAGAAGGGGTTTGTAACTGTTCTCAATGCTAGTCTTCCACAGATTAGACAATGTTTTTTCATCATATCCAAATGTACGTCTGATAGCCATTTCATACCCATACCTGGATGTCGCCTTAAAAAAAGGCACAATGATAGTATCTCCATAGGTAGATCCAATATACGACCAAAAGGCCTGCCCATATCGATAGGGAAAATATTTTCCGCTGTTGGTTAAATCTTTTAGAGAAGGTATATCTTTGTTTAAATACGCATCACGCATCCACATGGCCGTAAATGCATCCTGTTTTCCTACAGAAAGATATTCGGCCATTCCCTCAACCATCCATAATGGAAGATTAGCGATATTCTCCAGATTGGTTGAGTCACCTTCAATTAGTGTGTGATATTGAAAGGCGTGCACCAGTTCGTGGCCTAATACATGGCGTGTTTGCTGAAATATTTCCATTACCGGCATAATTACGCGGTTTTTCATACCTTCGGTAACTCCACCTGTGCCTACACTTATCTCTCCTTGAAGGGCTGTGGTTTGCTGAAAATCTGGATGATTGGCATATAATATTACCGGGTTTTTTCGCTTAAAAGTGTCTCTGAAAACTTGTTGATGTAAATCGTACCATACTTCGCTTTCTTGTAAAAAGCGTTTAACCAGACTATCATTTTTTAAGTAATGATAAAGTTCAAAGTGGGGTGTTTGGTAAACCTTGAATTTTAAATTCTTATATCGAACTTTATTTTGACCAAAGTATTGTGCTGACGAAGAGAATGAAAAAAAAGTTAAAAAAAATATAATCAAAGAACTCAATCTTATAGTCGAATTCTTTAAAAGAATAGTGAGATGTTTCATATATACGGCCTAAGTTATACTTAATTTACGATTAATAAATTTATT
>JANWIB010000124.1 GCA_025450155.1 Sphingobacteriaceae bacterium | reverse complement strand
GAAACTGGCTCTAAACGCAAATGCCCTTTACCGAGATGGTTGTAAATTATCTCAGCCGCTTTCTACTAAATCAGATACGAAAGAAGAGCAACTGGATACGGTGGAAGAAGTTTTAGGAGAAGCCGCGAACGTAAAACTAAGCGACCTTACGCCGGAGCAGGTACTCGAAGCAGCCCGTGCTATTCTCGAAAGGTCTACAGATACCACTTTCAAACGTCAGTTATCATCTGTAGTAGAAAAGAAAAGCATGTCGGCAAAACGCCGTGGTTTTACGCAAAAAGCTTCTGTTGGCGGTCAAACTGTGTTTGTTCGTACAGGAGAATATGAAGATGGAACTTTAGGCGAAATCTTTGTGGATATGCACAAAGAAGGAGCAACTTTCCGCTCATTGATGAACTGCTTTGCCATTGCCGTTTCGGTAGGCTTGCAATATGGCGTTCCTTTAGAAGAGTTTGTAGATAAGTTTACCTTCACCCGTTTTGAGCCAAGTGGTATGGTAGGCGGTCACGATAATATTAAAAGCGCTACTTCTGTTATCGATTATATTTTCAGGATGTTAGGGTATGATTACTTAGGCCGCACAGACCTGGTGCATGTGCTAACAGAACAAAATGTGGTTCTTGGTAATCCGCAATTGACAGATGAGGATATCAATACACAAGAAAATCCATTCGTTCCGGCAGCGCCTAAATCTGAACCAAAAATAGTTGAGGAAAAACAACTAAGCCCTGTTTTAAATATTTCCAGTGGCTCCCAGTCTGATGCACCTTCTTGTACAAACTGTGGGCACATTACCATCCGATCAGGTACCTGCTACAATTGTTTGAATTGCGGAACTCAAACCGGCTGCAGTTAATCATCAATAATAACGTACATATGAAAAGCCCCTCTGCTTGAAGCAAGGGGCTTTTTAAGTAAAATGAAGGTTTTGTATTATTTAAACCTCAAAAGTCTAAGCTGTAATCAATTATTCCGGCTTCTTCTTTAAGAGTAAATTGAATTTTTGATAGGTAACATCATATGGGTTAGATCCGGCACGGGATAAGGAGATATTATCAAATACTACCGTAATCTTCCAGATTCCTAAATTCTGTTCGATAATCATATCATGGGTTGGCACCGAATCCTTAACCGATTTTTTATCCAGCAATCTTTTTACCAGGGAAGATAGTTCTATCTTGGTTGAGTCCTTTCCAATTTTTACAGCGATAACGTCATCATAACTATTTTTTCTTTCTAGTTCTTCAGCACGAACGGTTAATTTTAATGGCTCATATTCCAGCGTCTTCCCGCTATAGAGTGATAAGAACGAATAGTCTGCCGGTATGGGTATGATTTCCTGGTCTTTTCTTTCAAAATCTTCATAATTTCTATCCATATTCCCATCCGCAATGCTGGTTTCTTTGTTAGTGATACTATTCTTTACTTTGATCAACCGTTTCACGCTATCTAAGGCATCTGTATTGGTATATTCTTCCTTTTCCGTCAACCGGTTGCCTTTGTTCTGCTTTCGCAGTTTATTTTTTATCTCTTCTATATTTTCTTTTACAAAGGGCTGTAAAACAGCAACTCCATGTTCACGGCCCAGATAATCCACCACGTTATAAACCTGATCGGCTTTTCCCTGCTGTATTAACTTCTTCAACCGATTGAGCTGGCTAAGCCGTGAAATAGTAAAAGCACTTTGTGGCCCAAAAATAGTTAGGGCAAAAACAGCGGCCAGCGAGATTGGAATTACTTTAATATTTTCACCGTCTGTAACCACGTTCCAAACACATATAAAGCTTAACCAGATAGCCGTTACAATAAGAATATAACGCTCTTCGGTTATTCCGTATTGGTTGATCCGCGTATAAATGGCCAGCCAGAATAAACCAAGCAAAGGGATGAGTGCCAGATAAAAATACCGGGAGAAAAAACGCATCCATTGGTTTTCAGCCTGCCGACGTACCGGATGAATTAATAACAGCGATAAAATGCCGATGATAGCATACGCTAATATCAATACCGATACCCAACCCTGTGGCAAATTCCAGTAAATCAGAATTTTTATTGCATATACCAGTAATATAACAGAATAAATCGTTACAAGGGGAATTAGTACATATTGCGTAAATACCTTTAGTCCTCTCGGATAAGAAGTTTGTTCCTCCTCCAATTCATTAACTACATCGGGTACACCCGCAAGAAAAAATAATGTATTAAAGATGGAAGCAATACCGATCCATAAATACACATAGTATTTTTCGCTAAATTCAGCACGGAACAAATAATGAATAGACAATAGGGCCAATGCCAGGCCTGCATATAACACTGTAGAATACAGTATGGCAGTTAAAATTCGTAAGAACAGAGTTTTATTAAATGTCCAAAAACCCTTTAGCCTGCCACGGCCCAGAAAGGGTGAAAATGATACCGAAACATGAAACACCGAACTTAGCAATATGAAACGCAAATAATCAGCTTTACCTATTTGTAGCTGAAGAACAAAAAACAATGTAGTTAATATGCCTAAGACCACCATTCGTAAAAATAGCTTTTGCCCTCTACGATAAGCTTTACTTTCGGCATATAAAGAAGTAGAAAGAAACAGGACAAGCCCCAGGTTAGCGCTCATTAACAAACGCTGTTCTACTAACGAAATTGACGTATCGTCAAGATAAACCATTTCCCAACCTGTAACTGCTGCTAACAAAGCGCATAACGTTTCAAAAGGGAAGCGGGCAACTACTTTAACTAAAGCGTCAACCAGAGATTGTACGGAGGGAAATTTCATAATAATGAAGTAAGCAAGAGCTATTAAAAGTCAAAATTTATTCTCCGAAAATAAGAAATCTTGCGCTCTTATCGGTCATCCATTCCAAGTCAGGGATATAATAATGAGGAGTAATTCAATGAGAAATTTCGATCTTGTTAAAAAAAGAGCTTTTCTATCAAAAAATAAAACATTTTATTTCGATGTTCGATAAATAAACCCTAACTATGATAACCGATTAAACCTCTTTATTACATTAAAGAACAAAATGCACTTCAACAAAACTTATCATTGAGCTTAAAAAACTAATACGGCATGAACAAAATAATATACTTGTATCTAAACACAACCAAAATCCTTGGTAAATTAGAAGCGTTACCGTTGCTTTCGGCAAGATTGGTCTTAGCTTACGTTTTTTATATTACCGGCACCGCGAAATGGAAAGACATTAATTCCGTTGCCGAGTGGTTTGCCAGTCTTCACATTCCGATGCCAAAACTAAGTGCTTATCTGACGGCAAGTACAGAAATTACTGGTGTTGTATTGTTAATTTTAGGATTAGGTACGCGGTTTATTCCTCTGCCATTAATAGCAATTATGTTAGTAGCCATTAAAACAGTGCATTGGCAAAATGGGTTTGCAGCCAGAAATAATGGCTATGAAACGCTCTTATATTTTATTGTTATGCTTTTTACACTAATTGTATTTGGTGCGGGCAAACTGAGCATAGATCAGCTCATTAAAACAAAATACAAACAAACCCTCAATCCATAATAAACACATACATTTGCATAGGGCCTAAGCAGATTACGCGATGCAAATCCTCTCAAAATACAACGAAAATTTTTTAAAAGCTTTAGCAAAGCTTAATGAAAACCAGTTAAAAGCAGTCAATCAAACCGAAGGGCCGGTATTGGTTATTGCCGGTCCCGGCACCGGGAAAACCCAGATTTTAGCCGCCCGTATTGGCAAAATCTTATTAGATACCGATACCCAGCCCCATAATATTCTTTGCCTAACTTATACCGATGCCGGCGCTGTGGCCATGCGTAAACGTTTGTTCGAATTTATCGGGCCGGAGGCTTATCGGGTGAATATTTACACTTTTCATGCATTTTGTAATGAAATAATTCAGGAAAACCTGGATTATTTTGGAAAACTGGAACTTGACCCGATTTCTGATCTTGAACGAATTGAACTGTTCCAAAAACTGGTGGATAGCTTCCCGAAAGATCATCTTCTAAAGCGTTTTCGGGGTGATGTGTATTACGAGATAAAACGGCTGCAAGAACTATTTTCTATCATGAAACGCGAAGATTGGTCGGCGGAATACATCAGTGAAAAAATAAATGAATTTAAAGATCTAATAGAGTACTGCGAACCTGACTCGCCCTATTATAAAGAATACAAATACACCAAGAAATATCTTGATAAGCCTGCCGGAGCATTAAAGCCGAAATTTGCGGATTTGTGTGAGAACCTGGAAAAGCTGCGTGTTGCGGTAAACGAGTTTCCAAACTATCAGCAAATGATGCGCTCGGCAAACCGGTATGATTATGACGATATGATTATTTGGGTGTTAGACGCATTTAAAAAGGATGAAAATCTTTTACTCAATTATCAGGAACGTTACCAATATGTCTTGGTGGATGAATATCAGGACACCAGCGGATCGCAGAATGAGTTAATACGACTGTTGATTAGTTATTGGGATAAGCCCAATATTTTTGTAGTTGGCGATGACGACCAATCCATATTTCGTTTTCAGGGAGCCAATGTTCAAAATATTCAGGATTACCATTCAAGATATGCCAAAGAATTGTACCATGTCATGCTAACGGATAATTACCGTTCCACCCAACCCATTCTGGATATCTCCCGCCTGCTTATTGAACACAATACCGAACGGGTTAACCTACCCGGATTAAATAAACACCTGGTAGCGAAAAATGGATCGCATTCCGATTCCATTATCCGTCCGGAAATACGGGCTTATCCAAGCCAATTTCATGAATTTGCAGCCGTTACTAATGCGGTGGATGAACTGATCAAAAATGGCGTTTTACCTGAAGAAATAGCCATTATTTATAAAGAACATCGTTCGGGACAGGAGTTAGCTCGTTTTTTCCAGTTAAAAGGTATTCCGGTTAATACCAAGCGTAAGGTAAATATCCTGAAAGAACCTTTTGGGCAAAAGCTGATTAATATGCTACGCTACATCGCTCTTGAAAATGAGTTCCCCTATAGCGGAGATGAGTTACTTTTTCAGATCATGCATTATGATTTTTATGCCATCGAACCAATGGATGTGGCAAAAGTCAGTGTAGAAGTAAGCGAGTATAACAAACACCATAAAGATAAAACCGCCATCCGGGCAAAGATTTTTGATAGCGCAAGAAAAACCAGCCAGACTTTATTTGAAACTGAAAGCAATAAACAACTGAAACGCTTAAGCGATGACCTGGAATATTGGATCAAAGAATCGAACAACCTTACGTTACAAAACCTGTTCGAAAAGATTATGGTTCGGGGAGGAATTTTAGCTTATATTCTACAATCGACTGATAAAACCTGGCACATGCAAATGCTTTCGTCGCTGTTTAATTTTTTAAAAGAAGAAAGCCGGAAGCAGCCCGATTTAAAATTAAAAGATTTCATTAAGTTGATTGATTTGCTGGAGAAAAACGATCTGGCCTTAGAGCTCCATCAAACTATATTCCACGAGCAAGGCGTTAATTTCCTTACCTGCCATGGCTCTAAAGGTTTAGAATTTGAGTACGTATTCCTTATCGGATCAAACAAAAATGTTTGGGAGAAAAAACGGAAAATGAGCCTCGGCTATAAAATGCCCGATACCCTTTTCTCTTCGCAACTACCGTCAAGCGATGAGGAAGAATTGAGAAGATTATTTTATGTAGCGTTAACCCGGGCAAAGAAACATTTAACCATTTCGTTTATCGAACAAGATAACAAGGGAAAAGACTTAGAATCAACCGTTTTTATTGGCGAAATTCTTTCTAAAACGGATTTAGAAATAAACAGAATTTCAGTTCCGGAGGAATTACTAACTGATTTCTTTATTCTTCAGTTTACCGCCGAAGATAAACCAACTTTGGGGCTGATTGACGAAAACTATGTGCAAAAACTCCTTCAAGATTATGTTTTAAGTGTTACACACCTCAATAATTATTTAGACTGTCCCTTAAAATTCTATTTCCAGAACCTCATTATGGTTCCCTGCGGTAAAAATGAAACCATGACATTTGGTTCGGCTGTCCACTGGGCTTTAAATAAACTTTTCCGGTCACTTGCCGAAAATAACAACGAATTTC
Organism: Sphingobacteriaceae bacterium; assembly: GCA_025450155.1. Taxonomy (GTDB): domain Bacteria; phylum Bacteroidota; class Bacteroidia; order Sphingobacteriales; family Sphingobacteriaceae; genus JANWIB01. The sequence continues at coordinate 5,686 of JANWIB010000124.1, read as the reverse complement.
ATAGCCTGCCACGCTTTATAGATGATTTTTACTGGTATATGAACCGCAATCGCGAAGCCTTTACTTCCGAACAGTTTAAGCGACGAATGGAATATGGCGAAAAAATTCTTCCCGAATTCTATAACAAATACATTCATTCATGGGAAAAATTTACCGTAACCGAGTATGCCATTAAAAATGTGGAAGTTGACGGGATACCGGTTAAGGGTGTACTGGATAAGCTCGAGTTTAAAGGAACACAAGTAAATGTAGTCGATTATAAAACGGGGAGTTATGAACGGGCGAAAGCCAAGTTTAAGAGTCCGGATGAAAAGAACCCGAATGGGGGAGATTATTGGCGTCAAGCTGTTTTTTATAAGCTTTTAGTGGACAACGACCGACGTAAAAACTGGGAGGTAATTAGCGCCGAGTTTGATTTTATAGAACCGGAGAAAGAGGTTTATGTAAAAGAAAAGGTAGTCATCGCCCCTGAAGACCTTGAAGTAGTGAAATCGCAAATTAAAGACACGTATGCCCGGATATTGAATCAGGATTTTACCGGTTGCGGAAAAGAAGATTGCAACTGGTGCACTTTTGTAAAAACTAATTTTCAGCGACCAGAGAGCATACTCGAGAATATTTCTGAGGATACCGAACAAATCTAAACGCTTAGATAGCCAGTTGTAATTAAGACATTACTCCTTATATTTGCCCTTCCAAAACTTGATTTAACAATAGAGATGAGAGAAATACAGTTCAGAGAAGCGCTTCGGGAAGCAATGAATGAAGAAATGCGCAAAGATGAGAAGATATTTTTAATGGGGGAAGAGGTAGCCGAATACAATGGCGCTTACAAAGTGAGCCAGGGTATGCTGGATGAATTCGGTGCAAAAAGGATAATAGATACCCCCATTGCTGAACTGGGTTTTGCAGGTATCGGGACTGGTGCTGCCATGAATGGCCTTCGCCCGATTATTGAATTCATGACTTTTAATTTCTCTTTGGTTGCTATAGACCAAATTATTAATAGCGCTGCAAAAGTGCTTTCTATGAGTGGTGGCCAATTTTCCTGTCCCATCGTTTTTCGCGGACCAACCGGGAATGCTGGGCAATTGGGTGCTCAACATTCACAAAACTTTGAGAATTGGTACGCCAACTGCCCAGGTTTAAAAGTAGTGGTTCCATCTACTCCTTACGAAGCAAAAGGACTTTTAAAGCAATCCATCCTTGATCCCGATCCGGTTATTTTTATGGAGTCGGAGATCATGTACGGCGATAAAGGGCCTGTTCCGGAAGAAGAGTATTATTTAGAAATTGGAAAAGCCCATGTAGTTAAAGAAGGTTCAGATGTAACCTTGGTAACTTTCGGTAAAATGCTTTCCAGAGTAGTAAACCCGGCGGTTGAAGAATTGACCAAAGAAGGAATTAATGCTGAAGTGATTGACCTGCGTACCGTACGCCCAATTGATTACGATACCATAATTAACTCGGTTAAAAAGACAAACCGCTTGGTGATTGTTGAAGAAGCTTGGCCTCTGGGTTCAATTGCAACCGAAGTGAGCTTTAAAGTTCAAAAAGATGCTTTTGATTATCTGGATGCTCCTGTTTTAAGAGTGGTTTCGGCCGATGTCCCACTTCCGTATGCCCCAACGTTAATTAAAGAAGCTTTGCCCAATGCCGAACGGGTGGTTAAGGCGGTAAAAAGCGTCATGTACATGGAGAAATAATTCAAAAATATTAACGAAAGTCGGGTATTAGCTAATTTTTTTATAGATAGGCTTTTTTTGGAAACAGTAGCATGGCCGCTATAATCAACTGGCTTAAAAAATAAAGTTGTAGTCCCAGAATACAAAAACCATCTTTCCAGTCAGAGGGACTAGATGTATTACTAAATGAACTTCCCAAACCACTGGTATAAAAAAGAATTTCAAAATCGCATAAAAAAATAAATGCCAGGTAAATTACAAGTTGTATGGCAGCCATAATTCTAAAAAACAACAACGATTTTATAAGCGCTCTTTGTATCCAAAGCAATCCGGCAAAAAAACAAATATAAACAATATAAATGCCAACAAAGTCCGTCTTTCCAGATAGATCTCTTAAGGTTGCATATTTAAACGACCCTATCTGCATGGAATAATAACTTTTGTAAAATTCCTGGTTGTAGATGTTGCTATCTTCAAAAAACTGGAAGGGATAAAAGAAAAAATTAAACAGGCCTGTCAAAAACAATAACGACACCTTATATTTTTTGGAGGAATTCATCACTAGGAATGTAAATTAATTTGCCGCTTTATACTTTCTTCCAGCGAAATAAAAGTTTCTGTACGTTGAATCCCTTCAATAGATTGAATATCTTCATTTAATACGTGCCTTAAGTGATTCGTATCGCGACAAACAATCTTTGCAAACATACTATAGCTACCTGTTAGATAATGGAGTTCTACTATTTCTTTAACCAATTTTAGTTTCTCTACTGCATCTTTATAGATAGACCCTTTTTCCAGGTAAATGCCCAAAAAAGCACAGATATCATACCCTATTTTTTGAGCATCAACAATCAGGTTAGAGCCTTTTATGATACCCAAATCCTGCATTTTCTTCATCCTTACATGAATTGTACCTCCAGATACGATTAATCTTTTAGCAATTTCGGTATATGGAATAGTGGCATCGTCCATAAGAATCGCCAAAATATGCATATCCAGATTATCAATTTCTAAATTTAAGTTTCGATTTTCCATATATTTTTAAAATAATTATACCCATTTGACTAAGTAAATAAAAAAATAATAAAAATTAAAATAATTTATTAAAATATTTGCAATAATCATGACTATTGATTTAAATTTGCATCAAGCATTTCAAGAAAGTGCTTCGATCTTTGTAGGGTGGTGAAACAGGCAGACACACCTCCTTGTCTCGGTGGCGGAGATTATGGAAAATCCGGAAACGGGCTAACCACTCCTTGAAGGTTCGATTCCTTCCCCTACAGCTCCTTTCGTTTAATTTAGGTTTATAATTGGTTAGTTTAAAAGCGCCTGCCCATCAGGCGCTTTTTTTATTATTTTAAATTCGTTTAATTTGAGTCTTAAATACTAACAATATGTATAAAATATTACTTGAAGCGCACTCTGGCCTTCGATTTATTGTATTAGCTTTATTAGTTGGAGCATTAATAAATGCATTAGCAGGTTGGTTAGGCAACAAACCCTATACCGGAACAAGTCGCCGTATAGCCCTTTTTGCTTTTATCTCATCGCATACCCAACTTTTAATTGGATTGCTCTTATATTTTGTAAGCCCAAACGTACAATTAAGCAATATGGGCGCTACCATGAAAAACGAAACGCTTCGCTATTGGTCTGTAGAACATTTGACAATGATGTTGTTTGCCATTGCACTAATCACCATTGGCTATAGAAAAGCGAAGAAATTATTAAATGATGCAGCTAAACACAGAAAAATTGCTATATTTTATGGATTGGCCTTATTGGTAATCATTGTAACGATCCTAATGAGTGGAAGGCCACTATTAGGCATGAGTCACTAATTTTTAAAAACTTTACTTTGCATTTTTATTTCTATTTTTGTTGCAATGAATAACTTAAAACATACTAAAAACTGGTGGTGGCATTTTCATATTGCGAATGCCGGTTAATGTATTGTTTAATTGAATAGATCACTTACTAAGAACAAAATATAAACCCGGCCAAAACGCTGGGTTTTTTTATGGATTGAACAGAATGGAATGTTTTAAATTAAATACTTCCTATAAAAAGCTGCTTGCTGATACAACCACACCAGTTAGCATTTACTTACGTATTCGGGATATTTTTCCGAACAGTATCTTATTGGAAAGTTCGGATTATCACAGCCGTGAAAACAGTATGAGTTATGTTTGCTGTGATCCGATTGCTGGGATAGTTTTAGATCAGGACCGATTAAAAACGTATTTTCCTGATGGAAAACAAACGGAAGTAGCAGTAAAAGGTCTGAATTTACAAGAACAGGTATCGAAATTTAGAAACAGTTTTCAATCAAACCATCAAGAAACATTTAAATTCATCTCAAACGGGCTTTTTGGCTATTTCACTTATAATACCGTTGAATATTTTGAGGATATAAAATTTGAACCTAAATCCGCAGGCATCAATAAAATACCTTTGTTACAATATCATATTTACCGGTATGTAATTGCTATTGACCATTTTAAAAATGAGCTTTACCTTTTTGAGCATTCCACAGACGATAATCAAGTTGATGGCTTAGAACGAATCCAATATCTCATTCAGAATAAAAACTTCCCGCAATATCATTTTCACTCCAATGGCGCTGAAACATCAAACTTAAGTGACGATGAATTTATGGAGGTGGTAGAAAACATGAAAAAGCATATTTTTCGTGGCGATGTGTTTCAAATTGTCCCTTCAAGAGCCTTTTCAAGACCCTTTCTTGGCGATGAATTTAATGTTTACCGGGCTTTACGGTCTATCAATCCTTCACCCTATCTTTTTTATTTTGATTATGGCGATTTTAAACTATTTGGTTCTTCGCCCGAAGCGCAGTTGACCATAAAAAACCGGGAAGCTACCATATATCCCATTGCAGGAACTTTTAAACGGACCGGAAATGATATCCTAGATGCCCAATTAGCAGAACAACTGGAAAATGATCCAAAAGAAAGCGCCGAACATGTGATGTTGGTGGATCTAGCCCGAAATGATCTGAGCCGGCATTGCAACCAGGTTCAGGTAAAAGCATTTAAAGAAGTACAATACTATTCACATATTATTCATCTCGTTTCAAAAGTTTCAGGAAAACTGCAGGATGGTACCGATCCATTCTATGTAGTTGGAGATACCTTTCCTGCCGGAACATTAAGCGGGGCTCCCAAACATATGGCCATGCAGCTTATTGACCGTTATGAAAAAACTGCGAGAGAATTTTATAGCGGCGCTATTGGATTTATGGATTTTAACGGAGATTTTAATCATGCCATTATGATTCGCTCATTTATGAGTCGGAACAATGCATTGCATTATCAAGCCGGGGCCGGTATTGTAGCAGATTCAGACCCTCAAAGCGAATTAAATGAAGTGAATAACAAGATTATGGCTCTGAGAAAGGCCATTGAAATGGCTGAAAGTATGAGTACAGTAATGAAATAGCAGAAGTAAGAAAGTACGATGAAAATAGTAGTAATAGATAATTACGATTCGTTTACGTTTAATTTAGTTCATCTTATTAATGAATGTGGTTACGAAGCAACAGTATGGAGAAATGATAAGTTTGAGCTTTCGGAAATAGCGCAATTCGATAAGATATTATTGTCTCCAGGGCCAGGTATACCCTCTGAGGCCGGGCTTTTAATGGATGTGATTAAAACGTATGCCCCTAACAAAAGCATTTTAGGCATTTGCCTGGGAATGCAGGCTATTGGAGAAGTTTTCGGAGGGAGTTTATACAATCTTTCAAAACCAGTACATGGGCGTGCAACAGAAATGCAAGTGCTGGACAAAGAAGAACGTTTATTTGATCATCTTCCCGGGCAATTTAAAATAGGCCGCTACCATTCTTGGGCGGTAAGTAACGAAGGATTACCGAAAGAACTAAAAATAACCGCTGAAGATACTGAAGGAGTGATCATGGCATTAAGACATATCCACCTGGATGTAAAAGGTGTCCAGTTCCATCCCGAAAGCGT
>JANWIB010000123.1 GCA_025450155.1 Sphingobacteriaceae bacterium | reverse complement strand
AATATTCCTCGAATTATTTGTCAAAGTAATACCCGACTGGCGCAACAGGAAAAATTACCTGAAACGTTTTGGTTATGAGGACTAATAAGCATTTCAGATTTACGAAGTACGATTTTAGATTTAATTGTAAATCGAGTTTAAAGCATAATACAATTGTATCTATTTCTTAAATCGTAAGTCGTAAATTCCAAAATCGTAAATCAGAAAATGAGCAATATCGTAGCAATAGTAGGCCGTCCGAACGTAGGGAAATCCACCTTATATAACCGCTTAACCGAAACCAGAAAGGCAATTGTGGATAACATGAGCGGCGTTACACGTGATCGTCATTATGGAATGGCAGAATGGACGGGACACCCATTTACGGTAATTGATACCGGCGGTTACGTAGCCAATTCTGAAGATGTTTTTGAAGTCGCCATTCGCGAACAGGTACTTAGTGCCATTGAAGAAGCAGCGGTAATCTTATTTATGGTAGATGTAACCACCGGGATTACAGACTTAGACGATGACATTGCGGACATTTTAAGAAGAGGTAATAAACCGGTTTTTGTTATAGCTAACAAAGTTGACAATAACCAATTGCTTAATGATACGCCGATTTTTTACAGCTTTGGCTTAGGAGACATTTATCCTATTTCCTCCATGACGGGCTCGGGTACAGGCGAATTGCTGGACGAAATGGTAAAACATTTTGAAGAGGAAGATGAAGAAGCATCCTCATTACCTAAATACGCCATTGTCGGCCGCCCGAATGTTGGTAAATCTTCTTTAATCAATGCCTTAATTGGAAAGGAACGGAATATTGTAACACCAATAGCCGGTACTACCCGCGATTCGATACACATTCATTATAATCAGTTCGGGCACGAATTTATGCTGATTGATACCGCCGGACTCAGAAAAAAAACAAAAGTTAAAGAGAACATTGAGTTTTACTCGGTAATGCGTACCATAAAGGCGCTGGAAGAAGCTGACGTAACTATTTTAATGATTGATGCCGTTGAAGGCATCGAATCACAAGATATTAATATTTTCCACCTGGCCGAAAAGAATAAAAAAGGTATCGTTATTCTGGTTAATAAATGGGATCTGATTGAAAAAAATCATAAAACCTCCAAAGCATTTGAAGAGGAGATTAGAAACCGATTGGCGCCGTTTACGGATATTCCGATCGTTTTCACTTCGGTAACAGAAAAGCAACGCATATTTAAGGCGATAGAAGCAGCAGCGCATGTTTACGAAAATAAACTAAAAAAAGTCCCTACCTCTAAACTGAATGATGTAATGCTTCCGATTATTGAAAACTATCCTCCACCATCTACCAAAGGTAAATATGTGAAGATTAAATACATTACTCAAATCAATGCCAGCTCGCCCATGTTTGCCTTTTTTTGCAATCTACCTCAATACATTAAAGAACCTTACAGACGCTTTGTAGAAAATAAATTACGGGAAAATTTCTATTTTAGTGGAGTTCCTATTCAGGTTTATTTCAGACAGAAATAAAATATAAAAGCATAATCCTGTTAATTATTTCAGCACTTCTAACGAACGGGAAAGCGTTTTATCCGAAGCATTTAATACCCTGTAAAACATTTCGTTTCCATAGTAATATCGACCAAGCAGGGCCTTAAGCTCTTTGCTTATTAAAGGCTGAGCCAGTTCTATCTCTCGTTCGTTTGCTTTTATTCCTTTTGATAACGCAATGTCAACAAAGGTTTTATATTGTATTCCATTTAAGTTGAACTTGGCGAGAAAATCATCTCCGGACACGGGTGCTGAAGATTTAATTAAGTGGGTGAATAAGAAGCTCTCTAACAAACCTTTAGTACTTACCTGATAAAAGAAATTAGTAAATCCTGATGTATCAGGTGCAACATAAATATCAGGGGTAATGCCACCACCACCATACATTAACCTTCCTTTAGAAGTTTTATACACGTTATCTTTGTTGTATAAACTATCTTCGAGTCTTTTTTCATCGGGTTTTATCGCTGCATTGACATAGCGTTCATTTGCTTCGCGATAATAAGCTTCGACTCCATTTTTATAGGACCGTTGTATGGATCTACCGGATGGAGTATAGTAACGTGCTATAGTAAGGTTCAAAACCGAACCATCGCCAAAATCAAATTGCTCCTGCACCAATCCTTTACCAAAAGAACGGCGTCCGATAACAACTCCACGATCCAAATCCTGAATTGCTCCGGCAACAATTTCACTAGCCGAAGCCGTCTTTTCATCAATCAATACAACAAGTCTTCCTTTTTCAAAACTTCCTTCATCCGTAGCAAAATAATCTATTCGTGGTTCATGCAAGCCTTGAGTGTAAACAATTAATTTCTTCTCTTCCAGGAACTCATCAGCCAATTTAGTAGCCGAATTTAAATACCCCCCTCCATTTGCACGCAAGTCCAAAATAAGGTTACTCATCCCAACCTGTCGCAATCTCTTTAACGAAGCAACAAAATCCTCATCTGTTTGCGCCCCAAACTTGCTAATCTTAATATAACCGGTTTTACTGGTAATCATATAAGCTGCATCCACACTACTCGTATTAATTTGGCCTCGCTCAACAGGTATCAATTTATGCTTTTTATCCATCTGACTTTTTACCAATAGCTGTACCCAAGTCCCTTCCTCGCCTCTTATTAACTCAATAATTTTATCAGGGCGCATGCCTTTACCGGCAATATTTTTTTTATTGATTTCTAAAATTTGATTGCCTGGCCTTAATCCAGCCTTATAAGCCGGGCTGTGATTAATAACAGATGTCACCAGCAAGGTATCTTCAACCATAGAGTATTCTATGCCTATTCCATTAAAATGGCCTTCCAGATCATCCTCCAGGTATTGTGCTTCAGCGGGCGGAAGGTAAGCAGAATGTGGATCTAATTTTTGAAGAATCTCATCAATCGCTAATTTCTGTAGGGTATCTATTTTAACAGGATCAACATATTTTGCATCAATAATCTTTAAAAGATTATCTACTTTTTCAAATCGCCCACCTCCAAAAAAAGGCAAAAAAGACCCGTTCAAACTATTCCCATTTTCTTTAGTGAATCTGGGTCCCAGAAACATTCCAAGAATAAGTACTCCGGTATAACAGGCAGCAACAAGAAGATTTTTTTTGGTAAATGACCGCATTGTAATTTAGAACACCAAAAGTAATAAATCACACAATAAATTACAGCTAATTTTAACAATATTGCATTCCAATTATACCTATTTCAGTGTTTGATTAAATATTGCGATTTTTGTATCTGCGAAAAGAAAAACATGCACGAAATTGAACCATATTATCGCTGGCGTGATGATTACATCGCAGCAGAAGATGAGCGATCCCCATTTTACCAAACCCAATACAGTGAGTTTGAATTCGACAAACTGATTTACAATTACTATATCCACCCTCAATGGGATGAATTCGGATCACTAACGCTTTATTTGAAAGTACTTTATGTTGATTATGACCGTCGTTACGCTATTATTGAATTTATAGGCGAATGGAACGATGCCCTATACAATGATATCATGCTTTTAAAAAGAGAAATTATCGAATTAATGATTCAGGAAGGTATTGATAAATTCATTTTAATTGGTGAAAACATACTCAATTTTCATTCCTCTGATGATCTGTATTATGAAGAGTGGTTTCAGGAGGTTGAAGACGGATGGATTGCCGGAATTAACTTCCGGGAACATGTTATTGATGAATTTAAACGTAATCATATTGATTACTATATTAATTTTGGTGGCCAGCTCGATCAAATGACCTGGCGCAACTTAAAACCGCTACAAGTATTTAAAAAGGTTGAGGAACAGCTAATTAGGAGACTTAATTAATTTAAATTTTCTATATTGCTTTTAAAGACACTGTATGAGCTCATTTAGTAAATTAAAAACTGTAATATATAGTCTATTAGCACTATTCATTACGGTTTTATTAACGGCCTGTCCGGAAAAAGTAGATATAAAACTCCGGTTTAAAAACGATACAGATTACGATATCAAAAACCTTAGAATTTTTTGGCCGCCTGACTGGGCCGGAAAGGAAGAATACCTTCTTTTTTCTGGTGATTTAGGTTCAAAACAATTCACCAAATACATTCAAAAAAACGAACCCCGAAATAATTTAATTATACGATACAAAGTAAATAATACCGATTATGAGGTTTATGCAGAATCAGTTCATACTACCATTCGCAGCTCAGCAGAAATAATCTATAACCTATATCTTACTAATCCTTCCGATCCGGGTTCTATGCATGTAAGGGTCGAAATTCTAAATACAAAATAGCCCGGTAATCTATTTGGGGTTTTGTCAAAAAATCTTACCTTTGTCCCGCTTATTGAGAAAGACGGAGGGAATAGACCCTGCGAAGTCTTAGCAACCTGTGCAAACAAGGTGCTACATTCTATCCTCGATCTGTACTTAAGATCAGGAAAAGATAAGTGAAAGTCAAAAGCCAGTAACCGACTTTTCAAAATAAGCCAATTAATAGCAAGTATCGAGTCAATAATATCAAGATTTTGATATTACCCCCGGAGATCAGTCCTGATACTTGATACTAATTACTTGATACTAAAGATGAATATTAGAAAAGAGTTAGAAAAGCGAATATTAGTGATTGATGGCGCTATGGGAACGATGATCCAACGCTATCAGTTAACAGAAGCAGATTTTCGCGGAGAGCGGTTTAAAAATCATCCTTGCGATGTAAAGGGAAATAATGATTTGCTGAATCTTACCCGTCCAGATATAGTAAAAGCGATTCATGCAGAATACCTGAAAGCCGGTGCCGATCTTATCGAAACCAATACCTTCAGTACACAACGCATTTCCATGGCAGATTACCAGATGGAAGACCTGTCATACGAAATGAGTTATGAGGGCGCCCGGTTAGCAAAAGAAGTTGCCGAAGAATTTACAATCAAAAATCCTGATAAACCCCGTTTCGTAGCCGGAGCCATCGGCCCAACAAACAGAACGGCTTCCATGTCACCCGATGTGAATGATCCGGGTTACCGGGCAGTTACGTTTGATGATTTAGTAGAAGCCTATTATGAGCAAGTACGCGGATTAGTGGATGGCGGAGCCGATGTATTATTAATCGAAACCATTTTCGATACGCTGAATGCTAAAGCAGGCATTTTCGCTATTAAACAATACGAAGAAGTAATTGGTCGCAAGTTAGAAATCATGGTTTCGGGGACAATTACTGATGCCAGCGGACGAACACTGTCCGGCCAAACCGTAGAAGCCTTCTTAAACTCTGTAAGCCATGCCAATCTGTTAAGCATCGGTTTAAACTGTGCGTTAGGCGCAAAAGAAATGCGCCCGCATATCGAAGAATTGTCCGAAAAAGCAGGATGCTATATTTCAGCCTATCCAAACGCAGGCTTACCCAACGAGTTTGGCGCCTATGATGAAGTACCACATCAAACCGCTCATTTAGTAGAAGATTTTATTAAGAGCGGCTTTGTAAATATTGTGGGCGGATGCTGTGGCACTACCCCAGACCATATCAATTGTATTGCTGAAAAAGCGGCTAAACATCCTCCAAGAAAAATTAGCTATCCAGAATCTCATCTCCGCCTGAGTGGATTAGAACCGGTAAAAATCACTCCGGAAAGTATATTTGTAAATATTGGCGAACGTACAAACATCACCGGTTCTCCAAAATTTTCAAAACTGATTTTAAGTGGAGATTATGAAGGCGCTTTATCCGTAGCCCGTCAGCAAGTTGAAGGCGGGGCACAAGTGATTGATGTGAATATGGATGAAGGTATGCTGGATTCTGAAGCTGCAATGACTAAGTTTTTAAATCTTATTGCTTCTGAACCAGACATAGCCAAGCTCCCCATTATGGTTGACTCTTCCAAATGGACTGTAATTGAGGCTGGATTAAAATGCTTGCAAGGAAAAGGAATTGTTAACTCTATCTCTTTAAAAGAAGGCGAAGAAAAATTTATTGAGCAAGCCAAAAAAATATTAAAATATGGCGCTGCCGTAGTAGTAATGGCTTTTGATGAGCAGGGACAAGCCGACAATTATGAACGCCGGATCGAAATCTGTAAACGTTCTTACGATATTCTTGTAAACAAAATAGGTTTTCCGCCTCAGGACATCATTTTTGACCCTAATATTCTTACTGTAGCAACAGGCTTAGAAGAGCATAATAATTACGCGGTTGATTTTATAAATGCTACCCGCTGGATAAAAGAAAATCTTCCTTTGGCAAAAGTTAGTGGTGGTGTTTCTAATATTTCCTTCTCTTTCAGAGGAAATAACACCGTTCGTGAAGCAATGCATTCGGCATTTCTTTATCATGCTATTAAAGCAGGACTGGACATGGGAATTGTGAATGCTGGCATGCTGGAAGTCTATGAAGAAATCCATAAAGATTTACTGGAGCGTGTTGAAGATGTGCTTTTAAACCGCCGTTCTGATGCTACCGAAAGGTTGGTAGAATTTGCCGAAACCGTAAAATCAAAAGGCAAAGAGTCCGTAAAAGACGAAGAATGGCGTAAGGGAACTGTCGAAGAGCGTTTATCACACGCTTTGGTAAAAGGCATTATCGATTACCTGGATGACGACGTAGAGGAAGCCCGGAAGAAGTATGACCGCCCTTTACAGGTAATTGAAGGCCCGTTAATGGATGGAATGAATATCGTTGGAGATCTCTTTGGATCAGGAAAAATGTTTTTACCACAAGTAGTAAAATCGGCCAGGGTGATGAAAAAAGCGGTGGCTTATCTCCTTCCATTTATTGAAGAAGAAAAACGAAACAACCCATCCGATACTAGCAGCAGTTCAGCGGGAAAAGTGTTACTGGCAACCGTAAAAGGAGATGTTCATGATATTGGAAAAAATATTGTGGGTGTAGTTTTAGCCTGCAACAATTTTGAAGTGATTGACATGGGTGTCATGGTTCCGGCACAAGAAATCATTAAGCGAGCTAAAGAAGAAAATGTAGATATCATTGGGCTTAGTGGATTAATTACACCTTCGCTGGATGAAATGGTACATTTTGCCAAAGAAATGGAACGTGAAGGATTTACAGTGCCCTTACTTGTTGGCGGTGCAACTACATCGCGTATTCATGCGGCTGTAAAAGTTGAACCCGGTTACTCCGGCCCGGTTATTCATGTATTAGATGCTTCTAGAAGTGTTACTGTTTGCAGCAGCTTAATGAATGGTGAACAGCGTGAAACTTATATCCAAAATATCCGGCAAGAATATAATAAAGCTCGCCAAGCTCACTTAAACAAACGATCTGATAAACGTTTCAAAAGCATCGAAGAAGCTCGTAAAGATAGATATCAGATTAATCTAAATAGCGCTATTATTCCTCGCCCTGCATTTTTGGGAACAAAGACTT
>JANWIB010000122.1 GCA_025450155.1 Sphingobacteriaceae bacterium | reverse complement strand
CCAAAAAGCTGATTCAAGGGAAAAATACCGGCCGGAGATCGTCCGTCACCTTCTTTCTTTAATACTCCGGTATTAAATTTTCCATTATGCAGGCCCTTTCCCCAAGCTAACCCTTTTTTACCTACAACAACGGGAATATCGGTTAATAAAGCATTCCATTTCCCGTTTTTCCATTCGTAAACTGTCAATTTACCATTATTTACATCCCAATTGGTAGTGGTAACTACAATCAGCTGCTCGGATTTAGGTAACGTTTGTCCTTTTGAAGACAGAAAAAAAAACAGAAAAATGACTAAATAAAAAAATTTATGCATAAGCAGTACTAAATGAACGTTTTAACCAATTTTTTCCTTCCATTATTCGCGAAATCAACATCCCCGAAGCGGTATCACCTGTGGCATTCAACAATGTAGCCATGGGATCAATTAAAGTGGCAATAATCATGACTACGGATAACGCCTCCGGAGGAAAACCATAAGCGGTAATAATAAACAATTCGCCCATATACCCTCCATTGGGTATTCCACCTTCTACAATACTGGTTAAAACTGCAATTCCTACTGCTAAACAAATGGTATCTACACCCGAAAATTCTCTTCCAAAAAGCGAAAAAACAACCACTATTTTAATAATGGCGCCTATACTGGATCCTTCTTTATGTAATGTAGCCCCTAAAGGCACGGCCATATTACCAATATCTTTCGGGATGCCCATTTTCTCGGCGGCATTTAAATTGGCCGGTATGGTTGCAATACTACTACAGGTCCCTAATGCCGTTGCAGAGGGGATAATATTGTTTTTCCAATAATATTTAACCGCTTTATATCCACCGGCAATAAGGGCATATAAAGTGAAAATAACCAGGTAGTAAAAAAGTCCAAAACTATAATATAAGCCCAATGAATGTGCATACGAGCTGAATAAATCTTTGCCTAAAATACCCACCATGTAGGCAAAATAAGCTCCTAAACCAATGGGCGCTAATTTCATAATCATGGAAATCAGGCTTTTAAAAACCTCATTTCCGGATGTTAAAAACTTCCTGAAAGTTTCTCCCTTTTCTCCTGACCGCAGTGTAGCAAACCCAATGAGCAATGAGAATATGATGAGGGCCATCATATTTTTTCGCGACAGCAACTCGAAAAAGTCTGAAGTAGTAAAAAGTGCAGTTATCTGCTGGGCAATATTCGGTTCCTCCAACTTATTCGGAACAACTAATTTACTGGTTACTATTTTATCTATAGGAAATATCTTTACACCTACAACCATTAGGAGAGCTGCAATAAGTACTGTTAAAAGGAATATAAATAACGTAGTCGAAATCGTTTTACCAAGCTTTTCTGATTTGGTAATATTAGCTACGGCCGATGCAATGGCAAAAAATATGAGGGGAATTACAGCTGAAAATAATAGATTTAGAAATATATCGCCTACGGGTTTAATTAATTTAACTTCTTCACCAAAAATTAACCCAATAATACTTCCTCCAATTATTCCGGTAAGCAACCAAATGATATTGCTGTAATTCTTAAAAAATCTTTTAAACATTAATTTGGTCGCGTTTATCTTATAATCCTAATTTTTCTGATATTTCCAACATTCTTTCAATTGGCTTTTGTGCCCGAACAATGATATCCATCGGAACAGTAACTTCGGGCAACTCATTTTTTAAACATAGGTATAATTTTTCTAGGGTATTTCGTTTCATGTGTGGGCACTCGTTACAAGCACAGGCATTATTTGGAGGGGCCGGTATAAATGTTTTAGCCGGATTTGCTTTCTCCATCTGATGAATAATTCCGCTTTCTGTTGCTATAATAAATTCTTTAGCCGGATTATTGATCGTATATTTTAACAAACCTGTAGTAGAACCAATATAATCGGCCATTTTTAATACTGACTCTTCACATTCCGGATGTGCAATAAATTTTGCTTCGGGATGCCGTTCTTTTAATTTAATAATTCGTTGTTGCGAAAATATCTCATGCACCATACAGGCGCCATTCCATAACACTAAATTTCTTCCTGTTTTTTTCTCTACATATTTTCCTAAGTTCTTATCAGGTCCAAAAATAATCTTCTGATCTTTTGGTAAACTTTCTACAATTTGAACCGCATTTGAAGAAGTACAAACAATATCACTCATTGCCTTCAATTCCGCTGTACAATTTACATACGTAATCACCATGTGATCAGGATAAGCTTCTTTAAATTTTGCAAACAGATGTGGCGGGCAACTGTCTGATAAAGAGCATCCTGCTTTGACATCGGGTATAACTACCTTTTTATTTGGCGATAATATTTTGGCTGTTTCGGCCATAAAATGCACACCGGCAAATGCAATAATATCGGCATTGGTCTTAGCAGCTTGTTGCGATAATCCCAAACTATCTCCAATATAGTCAGCAATATCCTGTATATCCGGATCCTGGTAATAATGAGCCAGTATAACTGCATTTTTTTCTTTTTTTAATTTTTCAATCTCATCAAAAAGATCCAGGGTTGGATCAATGGGTTCATCTATAAAACCCTTCACATTTATTTCTTCAAAAGTATCCATTCTCAACGCTTCAATAAAATACAATTCTTTTTAAAAAAGAAATTATTATCATTTATTAGTGTGTTAGTTATGTGAAAAAAATTGCTCACTATTGTTCTTCTCTTTTTGTTTTCCTACTTTTTTCAACACTTTTCAAACATTTATAGAAGCCTAATTCATTACTTATCAGGTTTTTACTTTTTACAATTTTTTGTGATAAATTTTATACAGTGAATATTTTGTGAAAGTAAAAACGTGTATAAAATGGAATTATCTTCTTAAAACTAACTTAAAAATTGTATTAAAATCTGGTAAAAATATAAGGCTTCAGAATATCTTAAATTTTTTCAAACTGCTATTAATACAAAATTAACATCTTTACTAGGTTTTATTCACAAATGTATTTGAAGTTTACAATTCTATAGTTTTTTAAATGAAAAGTGTTGATTTCCTGGTTGTAGGTTCGGGTATAGCCGGATTGAGCTTTGCTCTAAAGGCTGCCCAACATGGTAAGGTGTTAATAGTTACAAAGGCTAACGAAGATGAATCGAACACGAAGTATGCTCAGGGAGGTGTAGCCGTGGTTGTAGATAAAGAAGATTCGTTTGACAAACACATACAGGATACACTGATTGCTGGCGACGGGTTATGTGATAAAGCTATTGTTGAAATCGTAGTAAAAGAAGGTCCGGAACGTATTCAGGAAATTATTGATTACGGAACTAATTTTGACAAAACTCAATCGGGTATTTTTGACCTGGCTAAAGAAGGTGGCCATTCGGAACATCGGGTATTGCATTATAAGGATATTACCGGTTTTGAAATTGAGCGGGCTTTATTAGAACAAATTCATGCCAACCCTAATATTGAGTTGTTAACTCATTATTTTGCGGTCGAGTTGATTACCCAGCATCATTTAGGCGAGTTTGTAGATAAAAAATCTACCGATATTACATGCTACGGTGTGTATGCCTTAAATACAAGTACTAACGAGGTAGAGCGGATACTGGCTCCTATCACCGTAATGGCTTCTGGTGGTGCAGGACATATTTATTCCAATACAACTAATCCGGTTATTGCCACAGGAGATGGTTTAGCGATGGTATACCGGGCTAAAGGAAAAGTACGCAATATGGAGTTTATCCAGTTTCATCCAACCGCATTGTATAATCCTGGCGAATATCCCTCTTTTTTGATTTCAGAAGCTGTACGTGGTTTTGGAGGTGTGTTGAAAAACCGAAATGGCGAAGAATTTATGCACTTATATGATGAACGTAAATCTTTAGCCCCACGGGATATTGTTGCCCGGGCTATAGATTCTGAAATGAAAAAATCAGGTGATGATTTTGTTTATTTAGATGTTCGTCATCGTTCTAAAGATGAGATTCTAAATCATTTTCCAAATATTTATGCCAAATGCCTGAGTATTGGTATTGACATGACTAAGGATATGATTCCGGTTACACCAGCTGCTCATTATATGTGTGGTGGAATTTTAGTTGATGAAAACGGAAGGTCATCTATTCAGCGCTTATATGCTTGTGGCGAATGTTCTTCTACAGGTTTGCATGGTGCTAACCGATTGGCTTCCAATTCTTTATTAGAGGCAACAGTTTTTGCACATCGTATTTATACCGATGCAGTTAGCCATTTTAAAAATTACTCCATTCCTGGAAACATTCCCGAATGGGATGAAACCAATACCCAATTGTCTAATGAGGATATTCTGGTAACCCATAATTTGCGTGAAACCCAAAAAGTGATGAGTGATTATGTGGGCATTGTGCGCTCCGATTTCCGTTTAGAACGAGCCATGCGACGTTTAGGCTTGTTGTATGAAGAAACCGAATCTTTTTATAAAGCTACCAAGCTTTCGGTTAAACTCTGTGAACTCCGAAATGTAATCCAAACAGCCTATATTGTTATTAAATCGGCGATGCTACGTAAAGAAAGCCGGGGCCTGCATTATACAACCGATCATCCCGAACATGTGGATCATCCGGTGGATACGATTTTTTAAATTTGAATCAAAAAAAGTAACTCAGAACCTTATGATAAAAAATTCTTTATGGCTATTCGTATTAGCCATTATCCTGACCGCTTTTATTCTACCAAACGATTTTTTGTCCGAACAGAAAAAATATGAACGGGTTAAAATAGCCTTTAAAGAGAAAGGAAAACAAGTAACTAATCATCTTAAAGTAAACGGTATTGATATAGATAAGTTAACGATCTTAATTACTGCCTACAAAGCCGAGCAGCAACTTGATGTGTATGCAAAAAATAAAAATGAAAGCACGTATAAAAAAATACAAACCTATGAAATTTGTGAAAGCTCCGGACAATTGGGCCCCAAACGGAAACAAGGGGATAATCAGGTTCCGGAAGGTTTGTATTACATAAATCGGTTTAATCCGGTAAGTAATTTTTATTTGTCATTAGGAGTTAGTTATCCCAATCAATCCGATAAAGAGAAAAGTAAGGCAATTGATCTTGGTGGGGATATTTTTATTCATGGTTCCTGCGTGACCATTGGCTGCATGCCAATGACGGATGAT
>JANWIB010000121.1 GCA_025450155.1 Sphingobacteriaceae bacterium | reverse complement strand
CAATATTGGACAAATTTATTTTGCAAAGGGAGATGCCGGGAAGACCTTATATTATATCAAAAAAGCAGAGCAAGATACCATTCAAACGCCTTTTATTAAATATTTAATAGCGAGCCATTATGGAATAACTTATTTAAAAACGAAAGCATATGGTAAAGCCTTCTCATATCTCAATAAATCATTAAAAATGAGCCAAGAACTAAAAAATGATGTTGGCTTGTCCATAAGTTATAAAGGGTTAAGTGATATTTACAGGCATAATAAGAAGTATAACACGGCTTTAGACTATGCTAACAAAGCATTGGAATTGGCAAAAAAAGCCAACCTAAAAAAGCAATTAAAGGCTAGTTATCTTTCCCTTTCAGAGACTTACGCCGCTATGGGTAATTACACCCAAGCGTATGTATACCAATCTAAACACATTGCCTTACACGATTCGATATTCAATGCCGACAATACCAAAAAAATAGCTTTCCTTCAGCAAACCTTCGAACTGAATAAAAAACAGGTACAAATTAACCTCTTGTTAAAAACCCGGCAGTTGCAAGAAGTCGAAATAAAACACCAGAATCTCTTACAGTATGCATTATTGGCAGGATTGTTTGCCGTATTCATTTTTGCAGGGTTACTTTTTGTGGCTTATCGTGGCAAACATCGTACAAACCGTAAGCTCGAAGTGCGTAACAAAGAGGTCAGTCGGATGGGTGAGGAATTGGAACGAACCCAGCAAAAGCTAAGTTCCGCACTTTCTTTGGGTTTGGTTGGAGTTTGGGTTGCCGATTTAAAACAAGAGTTAATTTTTGCCGATGAAAACCTGGCCCGTATGCTGGGTTTGGCGTATAAGCATCAGGGTATGCCGGTAGAAACCTTTCTTCAGTGCATACACCCGGAAGACAGCCGGATGGAAAAGGGGATAAGAATACAGGCGCTTAAGGAGCGGAAAGAGTACGAGGCGGAATACCGGGTGGTACATACGGAAGGAAGCATACTATGGGTTTTTGCACGTGGCCGGGCAGACTATGACGATAGCGGCGTTCCTGTTTCTTTTTCGGGTGTTATGGTGGATATTACAGACAAGAAAGATGCCGAACGCCATAAGAATGAGTTTTTAAGTATTGCCAGTCATGAGTTGCGTACGCCTTTGGCCAGTACTAAAGGCTATTTGCAACTGGTTGAACGAACGTTGGACAATACGCATCTATCCTATCCATTTGCTACAAAAGCTGCCACTCAATTAAAGCGGCTGGAGCGCTTAATTGCCGACTTGATGGATGTTTCGAGAATTGTTAGCGGAAGACTGGTTTATGCTTATTCTGAATTTAACTTCTTGGACATATTAAAAGAGCAGGTAGAAAGTATACAAATGACGATTTCCACTCATAAAATCCTGTTAGAAAAAGCCGTTTCTGTAACGTACACTGGCGATAAATACCGCATAGAACAGGTGCTGAATAACTTGATTAACAATGCCATCAAATATTCGCCACAGGCTTCTCAGGTTATTATTAATGCCGGAATAGAAGAAAACAATATCCTTGTATCCATCCGCGATTTCGGGATTGGCATACCCGAAGAACATATTGGAAAGCTAAATGAACGATTTTATCGCGTAAAAAGTGATTCTATAAAATACGAAGGATTAGGTCTGGGCTTATACATTGCCTCAGAAATACTGAAACAGCACAATGGAGCCCTATGGGCAGAAAGTGAGCGGGGTAAAGGATCGGTGTTTTATTTCTCCCTACCGATGAATGAACTTAATCCGATAGAAAGTGATGCGGTAAACGCTGATAGCTTATAGTTTTACTTTTTGAAGCAGTTGAATGACTTTAAACTCTTCTAATGATACCTGTTTAGTTGAAACCTGTTTAATTTCTTCCGGATGGACAAGGGATTCATGCCACTCTGTATCAGAAAGCCGAACACATTGAAATGGTGGATTATGCGTAATGTGAACAAATAAATTCCACCATATTGATTTAACATCTCGTGCAAAATACCATCCCGGCACCACCACGTTATCCTTATCGAAGCTCATCTTTTCCCTCCCACTTTATCTTATAACGTATGCAACGCATAGAAGTTGCCATTAAATAAAAAGCTTAATTAACGTGGCTTTTTCTAAATTTGTGTCCTAATTATCATTCAAATGGCTAAAACAAGAATCACAGTTAACAGTAATGGATCCCTTAGAGTAGAGGGAGATTTTGAAATTGTAGACAAAAACGGAAATGTGTATGATTTAGGCGGAAGAGAATTAGTCTCTATTTGCCGTTGTGGCCTTTCTAAAAATAAACCCTTTTGCGATTCTTCTCATAAGGGCCATTTTGAGCATGAGGCGGTAGCTTTTAGTTTGCCTCCTAAAAAATAAACATACCCATCTTTAGTAAAAAAGAAGTTTTTGCGCAAAAGTGTATACGATCAATTTTAGCCTATGAACGTTCTCTCCAGGTTATTTTTCATCCCATTTCTGTTTAGTTGTTACGCTGGCTTTGCCCAGCATATTCAAATTATACCCCAGCCTGTAGAGCTCAAAGTAACTAGTTCAAAAACTAAGTTTATTGTTGATAATAATACCCGCATTGTATTAAAAGATTCGGCAGGAGTAAACGCGGCAAATTTTCTAAAAAATTATCTTGTCGAATATTACAACACCACTTGTCAGATTACAACTGAAAATCATACTAAAAATGCGATTATCCTGGAATTGCAGGCGGGTAAAGACCCTATTGCTGGGGCTTATACCTTAAGCTCATCAGCAGGGCAGATACGGATAAAAGGAAATGATGCGGCCGGTATTTTTTATGGTATACAGAGTTTAATTCAGCTATTACCTGTTTCGGGCAACCTGAATGAGGGACTTGCATCGATAGACATACGTGATTATCCCCGATTTCAGTACAGAGGCTTGCAGCTGGATGTTAGCCGGCATATTTTCCCTCTAAGTTTCATTAAAAAGTATATCGATTATATCTCCTTACATAAAATGAATTACTTCCAGTGTCATTTAACCGATGACCAGGGGTGGAGAATAGAAATAAAAAAACATCCGAAATTAACAGAGATAGGTGCCTGGAGAGATGGAACGATCATCGGCCTTTTCCCCGGAACGGGAAATGATGGCTTGCGATACGGTGGTTATTACACACAGGAAGAAATCAAAGAGATAATTCAATATGCAGCCGAACGCTTTATTACGGTTTTACCCGAAATTGATGTACCTGGCCATTGTATGGCTGTGCTGGCTACCTATCCGGAGTTAAGCACAACTCCGGATAAGCCCAAACAGGTTGCTCAAACCTGGGGAATTTACAACAGACAAAACAATGTGTTGGTACCTTCCGAAAAAACTTTTGCTTTTCTTGAAGATGTGTTAACAGAGGTAATGGCACTCTTCCCCTCAGATTATGTTCATATCGGAGGCGATGAGTGCGCTAAAATCTGGTGGAAACAATCGGAAGAAACCCAACAGTTTATGAAGAAAAATGGGTTGAAAGATGAAAAAGAATTACAAAGTTATTTCATTCGCCGAATTGAAAAATTTGTAAATGCTAAAGGCAAAAAAATTATAGGCTGGAATGAAATACTTGAGGGAGGATTAGCGCCTAACGCTGCGGTAATGAGTTGGCAGGGAATAAAGGGAGGAATTATGGCAGCCAAACAAAAGCATCCGGTAGTGATGACACCTCAGGCATACACGTATTTTAATCAGAAACAATCGGTTAAAGAAGATTCGCTTACCGCTGCGGGTAACGCACTTTTAATAGATTCGGTATATGCTTACGAGCCAGTCCCGAAGACACTTAATGCAGAAGAAAGTAAATACATATGGGGCGCCCAGGCAAATATGTGGACGGAGTACATTGCAAATCCTGCCAAAGTAGAATATATGCTTTTCCCCCGATTAAGCGCTATAAGCGAAGTAGTCTGGAGTCCAAAGGAGGCCAGAAACTGGGAACGCTTTCAAAAAAAATTACCCGATCAATTTAAACGTTACCAGTTGTGGAAGAGTAATTACAGTATGGAGTTTTTTAAGCAGAATGCTTTATCAGACCCCCGGGATATAAAAAAATAGCATTGCTGCCTGCTTCTATTTGCTTAATCGGTTAAGTAGTGTTATTGTTTCCGGACTGGAAAAATCTGCCATTCCCTCATGCCGGAAAACCACTTGGCCTTTTTTATTTATAATGAGCGTAGTTGGGATAGATTCACCTAATAGCTCCTCTGGGATCATACTAGCAGGGGTGTAAATAGGTAATGAATAATTCTTATTCCTGATAAATTCTTTTGCTTTTGCAAAGCTATCATCCACCGAAACGATTAGAAAAAACACATTGGGGTTATTCTCAAAACGCTGGTAGAGCGTATGAATAGCAGGCATCTCTGCCTGGCAGGGAGGACACCAGGTTGCCCAAAAATTAATAAAAACTACCTTGCCTTTTAAATCCTGAAGGCTTATAATTTCACCCTGAGCATTTTTAAATAATATTCCGGCAGGAACAGGATTTATCAATTTAATATGACCTTTATCTACGTCGGGTTGAAAAAAGCCAATCTTCATTAAACCCTGAATTATCGCTGCCTTTGCAGACGGATTAAGGAGAATAATTACAAACAAAGCCAGAAAGATAAAACTGCTTAAATTTGAAAAAAACTTCTTCCGGGGCATCTTTTTTAACATGAGGAAAGATAATAACTTTTAGCCTTACTATCCATCTAACTAAAAAATAAACAGCCTCATCTTAAACTATCTAGCTTTTAGCTTGTTATCTTCCTAATTAAAAAAATTATTCCACTCATAAAATTTACCACATGGGATTTATTAAAGAGTTTAAAGAGTTTGCAATTAAAGGAGATGTTGTAGACTTAGCTATCGCTGTAATTATTGGCGCCGCTTTTGGTAAAATTGTTACGGCATTAACCGAAAGTGTATTGATGCCTATTGTTTCGCTGATATTGGGTAAGGGAGGTGTGGAGGATGTAAAGTTTATAGTGAATGAAACAGTTTTCCCTATAGGCCTGCTTTTGCAAGCAATTATTGATTTTATTTTGATAGCGCTTGTACTCTTTTTGGTTATTAAGGGGATCAATAGTATGAAACGGAAAAAAGTAGATACCCCTGAACAGACACTTACTGAAAAGCTTTTAATAGAAATCAGGGATGGGTTAAAAAAATAACTCCGCATGTATTAATAATGGTTTAAGTTAAAAGCGTCTCAAGTTCTGCTATCAATGGAAGCTGATAGGGAACAATTTTTTGTTTTGCTTCTTTAAATGAAAACCATTCTGCTTTATCTGCTTCTGGAAAGTTCTGCATCTTTCCAGATTTTGGTGGCCATTCCAATTCAAAGATATTAGACCTGATAAAACTGACTTCAAAGTTTTCTTGGATTGCCCATGCGGTTAGAACTTTAGCGCTTTTGTTTTTTACAAGAGTTAATGGCATAAACAAATTGCCTGTAATGATATTACCTGTTTCTTCTTCAAATTCATGTTTTGCAACCTCTAAAGGATCCGCGGGTTTCGTGTATTCGCCCTTTGGAATTGACCAAACACCCAAATCTTTATTTCTAAAAAAAGGTCCTCCGGGATGAACTAATAAAATTTCTATTTTTTCATTAAGTATCCGAAAGGCTATAATCCCCGCACTTGTTTTTGGCATTTCAGTATCATTTATTTACAAGTAAAAATTTTCATTGGAGTATTATATGCATTCTAAAAGTGTATAGTTTTTAAGCTATTTGCAATAGTAATTGTACAGAAAAATTGAAGAAATTTATTGTTAAATGCGGTAACAGTTTGGTAAAAAAAATCGTATAAGTTAAGTAACGGTTTAATTATTAAATAAGAAGATCATGATACCTGTATTGTCTTTTCGAACCTGGGCCGATGTTATTGCGTTAAGTCTGGCTATTATCCTTAGTATAACCCTCACCTTTTTGGCTTTAAAAAGATCTGGAGATGCATTAAGAGGATCAGCAGTATTTTTCTTGTTTTTAGGCCCCGCGGTTATTGGCTTTAATATGGCGATGCATACCTTGCAGGTACTTTATGGTGCTGTCGAAGCCATAACAAACGGTACATTCACCTATGATTTTAGGTTTTATTCCTTGTTATTGATAGGGTCGGTACTAATTTACCGGAGTGTAAGCATGTTAAAGCAAGGATGGGCCAAATGTATGTTTAGGTTACAGAATATGACAGCAGTTTACAAAAATGTGATCGTGGTTAGTATAATCAGCGCTTCAACTATCCCGTTTACGCCAATAGGTGCTTTGCCGGTATTGGCTTGTATTATCACTTTAATCTCATTGAGATTTGCCCATAAAACAAGGAATATTGCTCCAACAACATTCATCTAAATAAACCAGGTTCTGGTTTTACCACCTGTAAAAAAGCTGTATCGAACCGTATTGATGTCCTTTGGCCGTGCTTTTAATTTCTTTAGATTTAAAAATGATGGAAAAATCAAGGGACCATCTTTTTTGAGCATACATCAGACCTAATTCTTGTGAAAAAACGAGTCGTTTAGGATCAAACGTTATAGGGCCCTTATTCTCTCTAAATAATCCGCCCTGGATAGAAGCGTCATAAGCAATATAATGTAAAGCAGGCTTGGCAAAAAAGAATAGTTCTTTAGGTGGAATAGAATCTCTTTGCAGATTGTTTGAAATCCTGCTGTTGGTTGTAACGGATTGGAAAAGAGAATTGATATCTCCGGTCCGGAATACAAGCCCAACGCCTGCTGCCGAAAACGTATTTCCGGCTTTTAAATAACTATTCAGGTTAATATCGATTTTCTTATTAAAAGATCTTTTTAGAAGCCGGGTGTATTCTACAGATGTGTTCACTCCGGCTTCATCTTTAACCTGATATTCCCATCCTTTTATTTCATAAAATCCAATGGCATGATGTAGCGTTTCTTGTGCTTCTTTTCCTTTTGCCGAAGAGCCTATTGTTCCTACTTGCAAGGCGGCTTGCAGCACTTGTTCATTTTTTTTTAAAAACCAGTTTAACCTTCCGCCTGCATATAAATATGCTGCAAATGGGCGGTCTATAGATTTTACATTCAAAATTCGACCTGTAAGTGGGTTATACATATACTGGCCTACTTCTGCTTCCCATATCTTTTTTACTCTATTTTCGTTGTGGTTATGATTTCTTATTGCTTGTCTGAAAGTAATAAATAAGCCATTGGTATAATACCGGTCTTGTCCGGATAGTAAATAAGAGTCATTATCACTTTTAAAACCAAATTCATTTTTGTAGTTTTTTATTTGTGAAAAACAAGAGATAACAATAAAAGTAAAAATCAGGCAGCTTAAAAGGAATTTTTGCAGCATACTACGGATAAAGTTAAAAAGAAGCGAATTATTGCACTATAACAGGGCTAAAAAAGCCTTTTTGAATAGGTGAACTTGTTGGCTATTAATTAACTACCGACAATTCGTCTGATTTTTGTACGGTGAGGTTGATGGGATGTTTCACCTTTTCATTGGTTAAAGCCAAATCAACTACTTCTTTCATTTCGGTTACGTAATGAAATTTTAAATCTTTGATATAACTTTCTTTTATCTCCAAAATGTCTTTTTGATTGGATTTGGATAGAATGATTGCTTTGATATTAGCACGTTTAGCGGCCAATATTTTTTCTTTAATGCCCCCAACCGGTAAAACTTTACCCCGCAGTGTGATTTCACCCGTCATAGCCAAATGTTCTTTAACTTTTCGTTGCGTAAATGCGGAAGTTAAAGCCGTCAACATGGTAATCCCTGCAGAAGGACCATCTTTAGGTGTTGCACCGGCAGGAACGTGAACATGAACATTCCAAAGGTCAAACAAGCGGTTATCAATGCCAAATTGATCTCCATTAGCTCTTAAATAGGCCATAGCGATGGTGGCAGATTCTTTCATTACCTCACCCAAGTTTCCGGTTAGCGACAAGTTACCGGTTCCGGGGCTTAAACTCGCTTCGATAAAAAGAATATCACCGCCAACTTGTGTCCAGGCAAGGCCCGTTACTACTCCTGCAACAGCATTCCCTTCGTAAAGGTCTTTATCAAAAATTGGAGCTCCGAGTATTCTTTCTACATCATTTTTGCTAAAAGCAATATTATAGGCTTCTTCCATTGCAATTTTAGTGGCGGCTCCTCTAACCAGCGAACCTATTTTTTTCTCCAAGCCACGTACGCCAGATTCTCTTGTGTAATCTTCAATCACCTTTTCGATGATAGAAGATTTTAGCGTGATATCTTTTTTCTTTAAGCCATGTTGTTCTAGTTGCTTTGGAAGCAAATGTTGTTTGGTTATTTCTATCTTTTCTTCAATGGTATAGCCATTTACTTCAATAATCTCCATCCTGTCTAACAGAGCGGGTTGTATATTGCTTAATGAATTGGCTGTCGCGATGAACATGACGTTAGACAGGTCGTAATCCATTTCTACATAATGATCATAAAAGGCATTATTTTGTTCTGGATCTAATACTTCGAGCAAAGCAGAAGAGGGATCACCCCTAAAATCGCTACCTACTTTATCAATCTCATCTAGCACAAATACCGGATTGGATGAATTGGCTTTTTTTAGCGATTGGATAATTCTGCCAGGCATAGCGCCAATATATGTTTTTCTATGTCCGCGAATTTCAGCTTCATCGCGTATCCCTCCCAAAGCCATTCTTACGTATTTTCTTCCTAAAGCTTTTGCAATAGATTTTCCAAGGGAAGTTTTACCTACACCCGGAGGACCTACAAGACATAGAATAGGGGCTTTCATGTCATTTTTTAGCTTTAAAACGGCTAAGTATTCTATAATTCGTTGTTTAACCTTCTCTAAGCCGTAATGATCTTTTTCAAGTATTTTTTCGGCTCGCCGCAGGTCAAAATTATCTTTCGTAAACTCATTCCACGGTAAATCAAGTAAAAGCTCTAAATAATTAATCTGAACAGAATAATCGGCTGCTGCCGGGTTCATTCTGGCCATCTTGTCTAACTCTTTGTTGAAATGCTCGTTAACTTCTTTGCTCCATTTCTTTTTAACACCGCGTTCTTTCAGGTTCTCAAATTCAAGGTCGGGAGAATTGCCACCAAGTTCTTCCTGAATGGTTTTTAGTTGTTGATTGAGAAAATATTCACGTTGTTGCTTGTCTAAATCTGTACGAACTTTAGACTGGATATGATTTTTTAATTCCAGCATTTGCAACTCGGTGGTAAGATGTCCTAATACCATTTTAGCTCGTTCTTGCAAGTTGGCCAACTCAAGCAATTGCTGCTTAACAGGTACATCAGCGTTCATATTGGACGATATGAAGTTGATAAGGAACGAAGTGCTTTCAATATTTTTAATGGCAATACTCGCTTCGCTCGGAATATTTGGCGAAAGCTGAATAATTTGCATGGCCATTTCTTTAATCGAAGCCACCATGGCTTTAAATTCTTTATCAGCTTTAGGCCTTATTTCTTTGAATTTATTGATAGTTGCCTTAATATAGGGGTCGCTTTGAACTTCTTCACCTAAGCGGAAACGTTGCTTTCCCTGTATGATGACCGTGGTGCTACCATCGGGCATTTGCAACATTTTTATAATGAGCGCTATGGTTCCTACATTGTTCAATTGACTGAATGACGGATCTTCAATGGCCACATCGCTTTGAGACACAACCCCAATCATCTTGTCGCCTTTATAAGCATCTTTTATCAGTTTAATAGATTTATCTCGTCCAACAGTAATGGGGATAACCACTCCGGGAAATAATACTGTATTGCGAAGTGGAAGAATGGATAAAACTTCAGGAGTTTGTTCATTATTCATTTCCTCTTCGTCCTCTTGGGACATCAGCGGAAAGAATTCAGTATCTTCATTAAGTATAGGAAAGGCTTGGTGTAAATCAAACAGGTCGTTGCTCATTAATATCCTTTTTTCAAAAACGTCAATATGACATATAATAAAATTGTATTATTACGCTAAACAGTAATATT
Source organism: Sphingobacteriaceae bacterium (assembly GCA_025450155.1). Lineage (GTDB taxonomy): Bacteria > Bacteroidota > Bacteroidia > Sphingobacteriales > Sphingobacteriaceae > JANWIB01. The sequence goes on along the minus strand of JANWIB010000121.1, from coordinate 4,891 downwards.
ATATCACTGCAAGCAATATGCCAATATCGAAATTATATGGAATGTTATGTGAATTAGTTTTTCATAGTACGGATAGTTTATTAAAACTGTTAAAAAGTCATAAAAAAAAGTACTAAAAACTTCTTTATTAGTTAACGCTACTTATAACTTTATAATTATTATTGTTCAATAAAGACCTCATAAAATAATATATCTGAGATTTCGTTATTGGGGAATCAATAAATCAGTTTAATGAAGTTAACAGCGTTAATCTTTTCTGTTATATTATTTTCTGCTATTCATGCGAAGAGTCAGGCTCAAAGCCAAAATAGGGATAATCCCTATGTTAAATTAGGACAGAAAGCTCTTATTGACGGCGATTTTAAAGAGGCTGTTTTTAATCTGGAGAAGTCATTCCCTGAGGAAAGCAATAATGCCAATGTACTCTATATGTTGGCCTATTCTTATTATCATTCAGGCGAGTATCTGAAATCAATTGCTTCTTTTGGTCAGGTAATTTCGCTACGTCCCGGCGAAGTTTCTGCTTATTATTATAGGGGAAAGGCTCGTAATTTATGGGCTGTTCAAGCCAACAGTTTGCTTACTTGTATAGAGCGGGAAAAATTATTTCAGGCTGCCATCAAAGATTTTACAAAAGCGATAGAGTTGAATAGCGAGGATATTAAATTGTATCAAAACAGAGCCATTGCTTACCGGGATTATGGGATATTGAAAGGGCAAAGGATCCCTAAATTTTATGATAAAGTGGCTGCAGAAACTGCTTTTAAATCCTGCATTGTTGATCTCCAGTATGTTTTAGAATTAAATCCTTTGCGTAAAGACATTTCCGATGAAATGAAAAAGACGAAGGTTTATATAGCTAATCTCAATAATAAATAGCGGTTTAGCTAAGGCGCTTATCGAACTTTTTTGATTAACCTTCCGGTAACTGTATAATTGTTGGCGCCCAACAGCTGTACTTTTTGTTGTTTTTTAATCTGATATAAAGAATCGGGATAATAGTTAAGTTCTTCCACAGAATTGTATAAACTATTTTTCACCTGGTTTAAGATGGAGATACGCTTTATGGCGTTATTCGTGTTTTTTTGAATACTGATTTTTTGGGTTCTTAACTCCGGGCTGTTTGCCGTATAAGTAATGATTTGTTTATTTTGCTGTAACGAATAGCTGTTTTTCCAGGCGGGTTTATTAATATCTGAGCTTGAGAAAAGTTCCAGTTCATTATTCCAGTTCTCAATCCGGAGTGTTTTTTGTTCGGTGTCTTTGTTTTTGCTTATTTTTTTTTCAACCGTAGGATTTTTCTTTTGCAGCCGTTCTGCTTCTTTCTTAAAATATCCTTCTATATCAAAATAGGTATGTTGCTTATCAGGCTTTTCTTGTGTGCAAGAAAAAGAGATAATCAGCATCGCAATAAAATAAATTCCCGAAAGTACTCTCATTTTAAACCAATACCTCGCCCGTCATTTTTTCCGGGGTAGAAATACCTAAAATCTTTAGGATAGTTGGGGCAACATCCCCCAATTTTCCATCTTTAATATGTCTAAAATCCTTATCAATTAAGATACAAGGAACAAGGTTAGTGGTATGAGCGGTATTAGGAGAACCATCACTGTTTATCATATAATCGGCATTCCCATGATCAGCGATAATGATAAATGAATAGTCGAGCTTTAATCCACATTCCACTACTTTTTGAGTGCAGCTATCCACTGTTTCTACGGCTTTCACAACAGCCTCAAATACACCGGTATGCCCTACCATATCCGGGTTGGCAAAATTCAGGCAAATAAAATCGGGCTGATTTTCCTCTAATTCTTTGCAAATGGCATCACGTATTCCTTCTGCACTCATTTCGGGCTGTAAATCGTAAGTAGCTACTTTTGGCGAAGGGATTAGAATGCGTTTTTCTCCTTCAAATTCCTTTTCGCGACCGCCGGAAAAGAAGAACGTAACGTGCGGATATTTTTCGGTTTCGGCTATCCTTACCTGCGTTTTTCCGGCTTTGAATAATATCTCGCCCAGAGTATCTGTTAAATCTTCTTTTTTGAAAACTACACCTACGTTCTTAAATGTATCATCGTAGCTTGTAAACGTAATATATTTCAAAGGGAGAGGTTTCATCTCATATTCTGGGAAGGATTTTTGTGTGAGCGCCAAAGTAATCTCCCGGCCCCTGTCTGTACGGAAGTTAAAGCAAATAACCACATCACCCGGTTTTATAGAACCAACGGGTTCACCATATTGATCAACTTTAACAATAGGTTTAACAAATTCATCGGTTACACCCTCAGCATACGAAGCTTCTATTGCTTCAGATATATTTCTAGTAGGCTTTCCGGCACTTTTAACTAAAAGGTCATAAGCTAATTTAACGCGTTCCCAACGATTATCACGGTCCATGGCATAATAGCGCCCAACAACAGATGCTATTACCCCACGTGAATGTGCCAGGTAAGTCTCCAACTCATTGATGAAACCTATACCGGAGTTTGGATCGGTATCGCGGCCATCTAAAAAAGCGTGGATATAAACACTATCCACTTTGTGGTTTTTAGCAGCATCACAAAGGCCGAATAAGTGCTTAATATGGGCATGTACACCGCCATTGGAAACAAGGCCGATAAAATGAACTTGTTTGTTTTCGCGTTTGGCATAGTCGAACGCTTCGGTAAGTACCGGGTTAGTGGATAATTCGCCTTCAAATACTGCTTTATGAATGCGGCCCAATTCCTGGTAAACAACTCTTCCGGCGCCGATATTCATATGCCCCACTTCCGAGTTCCCCATTTGTCCTTGCGGCAAACCTACTGCCTCTCCCGAAGCTTCGAGTTTGGAATTTGGGTAATTGGCTATCAGGCTATCAAAAAAAGGAGTATTTGCCGCTTCTATGGCATTCGATCGGTCATGTTTCCCATAACCCCATCCATCTAAAATAAGTAGTGCTAATTTTTTATTTCCCACCTTACAAATATAAGCCTTGTGATACAATGTGTGTTACTTTTTGTAGTATAGAAATAGGATTTCATTGGAATGTTTCTTATATTTATTTTATGAGAGTAAATTATAGGTTAATAAGTGTATTCATCCTTTTCTTTACTATTCAATTTGCAACAGTAAAAGCGGATGTAATTGATGATTTGGCTGCTTTGGTAAAAGCGGGAAATTCAAAAGAACTGGCAAACTATTTTGCTCCTACCGTTGAGATGACCATTTTGACAGCGGAGGAAGAATATGCCAAACCTCAGGCCGAAGCAGCGCTTAAAGATTTCTTTTCAAAACATGCTCCGTCCTCGGTGAAAATTATTCATCGCGTCACTTCTAATCCAGGGTATAAAGTGATGGTTCTGTCGCTTTCTGCCGGAAGTGAAAATTACAGGTTTTCCATCTCACTTAAAAACACATCGGGGAAGTTTCTCATTACTGAGATGAGAATTGAGCCTAATGGGTAAGTTGGCATATCCTATACAATTTTTATTTTTGCTCCTGAAATATGGAGGCATATAAAAAATTACTTCAACAATTTATTAAACAGGCATTAGCTGAAGACCTTGGTGATGGCGATCATACTTCATTAGCTACCATTCCATCCGGAAAAAAAGGGAAAGCAAAACTTTTAGTTAAAGAAAATGGTGTTTTGGCTGGTGTAGAGGTAGCCCAAGCAATTTTAATGGAAGTTGACCCCAACTTAAAACTGGATGTTTCAATAAGCGATGGGGATGAAGTGAAGGCTGGCGATGTGGCGTTTTATGTTGAAGGAAGTATTTATTCTATTTTAACTGCCGAGCGTTTGGTGTTGAATACGATGCAGCGGATGAGTGGAATAGCAACAACCACGAAACGCATTGTAACTATTCTGAAAGATACGCATACGAAAGTTTTGGATACCCGAAAAACAACTCCAAATATGCGTTTTCTTGAAAAACAGGCAGTGAAAATTGGCGGCGGGGTAAATCATCGTTTTGGTTTGTATGATATGATTTTAATTAAAGATAATCACGTGGATTATGCCGGGGGGATTACTCAGGCTATTTCTTCTGCCAAGTCTTATTTAAAAGCAAAAAATAAGCAGATTCCTGTTGAAATTGAAGTTCGGAATCTGCCTGAGCTTGAAGAAGTTTTGAAAGTAGGTGGAGTGGACCGGATTCTTTTAGACAATTTTGATTTTGATACGTTGAGACAAGCGGTTCAGCGTGTTAACGGACAATTTGCTACAGAGGCATCAGGTGGTATAATAGAGGCCAATGTATTAGCATATGCGAAATGTGGTGTGGATTATGTTTCTATGGGCGCTTTAACACACTCTGTTAAAAGTCTGGATTTGAGCCTAAAAGCTGTTTGAAGATGATTTAAAATAAATCTGTGTATAAAGAAAGCCTTAGTTTTTAGTATTATTGCACCCGCATGATTTCTGTTTACTCTATTTCAGCACTGATTGCAGCCTATTTATTTGGGTCTATTCCTGCCGCAGTATGGATTGGACAGGCTTTTTATGGCATTGATGTGAGAGAATATGGCAGTGGTAATGCCGGAGCGACGAATACATTTCGGGTGTTAGGCAAAAAAGCCGGTGTTGCGGTTATGATTATTGATATTATAAAAGGATATACCGCTACTAACCTGGTATATTTAATCGGCTTGTCAGTTACTGGACCGCAAAATTCTGTGCAATTTGTTAATTATCAGCTGGCGTTAGGCGTTACTGCCGTAATGGGACATTTATTTCCAATTTTTGCAGGTTTTAGGGGTGGTAAAGGCATTGCTACCTTATGCGGAATGATACTGGCCGTACATGTAGGGGCTGCTTTAATTTGTGTAACCGTATTTGCTATCGTGTTGTTATTATCCAAATACGTCTCACTTAGCTCTATTATTGCTGGTTTTACATTTCCTT
>JANWIB010000120.1 GCA_025450155.1 Sphingobacteriaceae bacterium | reverse complement strand
TGCTATTTTTTCAAAATCAGCAGATGTTTCGCTGGAAGATCAGGGAAATGGCTATGGTTTTACTCTCTCCGCCGTTACTAATGACGACATCAGATTACGTTATGTGGAACCTGGGTCTCCGGCAGCGGCAGCCAATTTAGTTCGCGGCTATCGGGTAAAAACCATTAATAATACTACCGTAAATGTCAACTTAAGTGATGCTTTCCTGGAGGATGCATTTAATAGAGCAACGATGTCGCTTTCTATACAAAAACCAGACGGTACCTCCATAACTGTTAATCTCAACAAAAGTAATTCTTATGTATCCAACCCCATTTATAAAAAAACTGTATTAACGGTAGGCACAAAAAAAGTAGGATATTTAGCTTACGCCCGTTTTTCTAATCCTTCTGGTTCGCAGCCGGCATTAGACCAGGCTTTTTCGGATTTTGCTACTGCTGGCGTTACCGAACTGGTTATTGATTTGCGCTACAATGGAGGTGGCTATGTTGTTTCGGCAGAACATTTAACTAATTTAATAGCACCAAGTTCTTTAAATGGAAAAGTAATGTCTATTGAACATTATAATGATTTGATGCGGGAAGGAAAGGCCACGATACTATCCAAGCAGGTTTTGAAGGATGCTAATGGGCAACCCATGCATAGAACAGATGGAAAAATTGCCACATATGCTGATATAGATTATTCCGAAGCAGGAAATACCTATAAATTCAGTAAAAAAGGAACCCTAAATGGGATACAAAGAGTTTATTTTATCGTTACCGGAAATACAGCATCTTCCAGTGAGCTGGTTATTAATAACTTGCGTGCTCATATACCTGTTAAACTCATTGGAAGTACTTCTTATGGTAAACCCGTTGGTTTTTTCCCAATCGAAATTGATAAATATACCGTTTACATGTCCAATTTTTCGACCCGAAATGCCCTTAGCCAGGGCGAGTATTACACCGGGTTTACTCCTGATTTTGTTGTAAATGATGATGTAACCCGCGATTTTGGAGATCCGAATGAACTCTGTTTATCCAAGGCTCTGACAGAAATTGGCGGTGCAGGCCTGATAGCTAATACTACGATGGTTTTAAAAGGTAACAAACAGATGAATGGGGCCAATGTTAGCATACAGCATCTGGGTACAGATAATAGATTTAAGGGCATGATTGAAACCCGGTTCAAACTGAAAAAGTAAAATACCGAATCTTAAAATAACGAAAAAAGCAGGTATTAAACCTGCTTTTTTCGTTTAAAGAAAACCTTATACAGATTTTATTATTTTTTGTTTCATTTATTTTTTTATATAATTGTAAAGTTATTTGTTTAAACATCAACTTAATTAAAAGCGAATGAAATTTAATATTAGTGATAGAGTAGAAGGCGTTGCTTTTAATGCAGAGGTTGCTTTGCTTGATGAAACTTATAATTATTTTCAAATTACTCCCCAAGAAGGTATGCCATTTTTTATAAGGTATGACAGAACCTCAAAAAAATGGAAAACGGTTGCAGAAATTTATCAGACAGATCCACAAATTGTAGAGGTTGTCGGTAGTTGGATAAATGAGAATCTAAAAAAGTAAAATTCTACCACAAGTTTCCCGCTCTTAACTTTATGTTTATCTATACCAAACGATTTGGTATAGGGTCTTTTTCGTGCTTGCATTCCCATAAGCTAAATCAGGGTATGTAATAAACTAAAAACTTATATAAATACTCTTCGTTTTAATAAAAAACTTAAGAATGAACAAGTGTATTAAAATTATCCTATTGGGTTTAATAATCCTGATTTTTTCTTGTAAAGAAAACAATTCGTCTGGTCAGTCTGCGAAAATTTCGGCTGATGTGGATGTTAAAGTGTTAGCTTCAGGTTTAGAACATGTTTGGGAAATTATCTGGTCTAATGATAAATTGTGGATTACCCAGCGTTCGGGAAAGATAAGTCAGCTCGATCCGGCAACGGGACAGGTTAAAGATATTCTTGCTATAAATGATGTAGAATCAAGGGGAGAAGGCGGATTACTTGGTATGGCTTTACATCCCGATTTTAATATTACTCCCGAAGTTTTTGTAGTATATAATTATCTAGCGGGGGGGGCTTACAAAGAGAAAGTGGTAAAATATACCTTTAACGGTACTACATTAGTTAATCCTCAAATTCTTATTGCTGACATTGCTGCTTCTAATATTCATAATGGAAGCCGTTTACTTATTTCAGCAGATAACAAATTGTTTATCACTACCGGCGATGCTTCTGTTAAAACTAATGCTCAGGATATTTCTTCTTTGAATGGAAAAATACTGCGCATTAATTTAGATGGCTCTATTCCTTCAGATAATCCTTTTCCTCAGAATCCGGTATGGACGTTCGGGCATCGCAATGCACAAGGCTTGGTTTTTGCTAAAGGTAGGTTATATAGTTCGGAACACGGCCCCAATAATGATGACGAAATCAACACCATAGAAAAAGGAAGAAATTACGGATGGCCAAATGTAGAGGGAAAATGCAATTTACCTGGTGAAATTGAATTTTGTTCTACCAATAATATTGTTGAGCCCATTTATAACTGGACGCCCACACTAGCAGTCTGTGGAATGCAGTATTATGATAAGGATCTTATTCCACAATTTAAAAACTCTCTGTTACTTTGCACATTAAAACAGAGTACACTCTATCAATTAAAATTAAATAATGAAGGAAATGCAATTCAGGGGATAAATGAAATCATTTCCGGGACCTATGGCAGGTTGAGGTCCATTTGTATTGCACTAGATGGAAAAATTTATGTGGGTACCAGTAATGGAAATAATGATAAAATTATAGTGATCGGGAAAAAATAATTAGTGAAGCAACTTATTAAAGTTTTTTGGGTAGGATATCTTCTCTAAGCTCTAAAGATATTTCTTCGGATATTTTTAGAATATCTTCAGCAACATGCGTGTTATTGGTAATTATTTTATCACACTCACTCTTATACGGAAGTAGAAATTCTTTATATGCCGGAATAACGTGATTTACCCATTTATACAATACATCTTCTTTAGAGTAACCCCGTTCAATAAAATCACGGTTTATTCTCCGTTGTAAAGCCACATCATCTTCAGTATCAATAAATATTTTCATATCCAAAAGTGTGGCTATCTCCGAAAAATGTAAGATGAACAAACCTTCAACAATAATTATAGGGGCAGATTTTATCTCTAACAGCTTTGGCTGAGCATCCGACTTATTAAAAGTATATTCCTTTTTGTATATGATTTCTCCATCAACCAATTTTTTGATGTCAGAAAGAAAGCCTTCATCATCTATGGTTGAAGGAAGATCAAAATTGTAAACCTTGTTTTCTTCAGATGTCATTTCCCCGACGGGGAGATAATAATCATCCTGCGAAACAAGGCAAACCTCTCCTTTTTCAAAATGGTTTAAAAAGCAATGAAGAAAGAATGTCTTACCAGAGCCACTGCCACCGGCAATACCAATAATATAAGGTTTATTCATTTGGAATCCCGTAAACTAAGCTTACTTGAAACCGTTTATCTAAAGCGCCCAGCAAGTCGGCAGTTGCTTTAGTAACTACAATAATAACATCTTTTGTAGTTTCATTTTCAGTAAATTTTCCTACCACCTTGGCAAAGGTGCTTTTTTCTGTCATTGGGTTCGTTATCTTTATTATCGTTCCAATGGGTGCACTGCGATGAAGCACCAGCATCTTTGTTCCATCCAGGTTTTCATCCGCAATCCAAATGGCAACACCCCTTTCGGCAACTTCACGCAATCCATATTTATTACCCTTTATTTTAGGGTCTTCTATTCTGCTGGTATCAACCTGAGGAATTACTGTCTCAGTTGTTGTTGGTTCCGGTTTTGTTGGTTCAGAAGCGTTAACAGGTATTGTTCCTGTCTTCCTTATCTTAATAATCTGGCCAATGCTTAAAGCGTCAGTATTTAAATTATTTAATCGTTTTATATCTTCAACTGTTGTATTAAACTTTCTGGCAATAGCATATAAACCTTCCTTTGGACCTACTTTATAATCTATAATATCCTTCTTTTCTTTTGCAGAAACCGTTTTAGTAGAAAAAGGCCTGCTGGTAGGTATTTTTAATACAGTGCCAATTTGTAAAGTTTGATTGTTGTTATAGTCAATAATGTCTTTTGGAGAAACATTATACCTGCGTGCTAAGGAGTAATAATTTTCTTTAGCTTCAACCTTGTGAAGAATGATTTGCTTTCCGTTGCTATTTTCAACTCCTATAGAATCAATGCGATAAGCAGCAAACGTTGCCATCGAAAAAATAACATAAAGAAATACTAATAATAAACGTTTTTGCATGTTTATAGTTAAAGTTTACAATTATAATAAATAGGATGCAATTTCCCTGTTTCTATCTCGTATATAAAAAATACAATTTTGCCAAATAAGAAACGCTTTAGGGTTTAGTTTTGGTATATCGGGTGCTAAAATATCTGCTAATAGTGCAGAGATATAGTGATAAAAAAGTTCTATTAATAAAATACCATATAATCCCTTAAATTTTCTCAAAACATAGGTTTTATGTATATTTAGTTTATTGGCAGTAGCTGACAAAATAATTCAATTATGAAGCAATACAGCAAACTAATTGCAACAATCCTCTTCTGTTTAGTGCATTTTTTTGTGCTATCCCAGGGAAAAATTCAGGTTTATACCTTTGATATGAAAGAGGAGATAGGTCCTGCGGCCTGGAGAATTACTCACCGGACATTCAAGGAAGCTGTAATGCAAAAGGTAGATGTAGTGCTGATAAAGATGAATACGTATGGAGGCATGGTAGATTATGCAGACTCTATCCGTACAAAAATTCTTGAATCTCCAATAAAAACCATTGTTTTTATTGATAATAATGCCGCATCGGCAGGAGCGCTTATTGCCATTGCGTGTGATAAAATTTATATGCGTAAAGGCGCTAGTATGGGCGCTGCCAGCGTGGTAAACCCGCAAGGCGAGGTGATGCCCGAAAAATACCAATCGTACATGCGGGGGTTAATGCGCTCAACCGCGGAGGCAAAAAATCGTGATCCGAAAATAGCCGAAGCCTTTGTTGATCCTAACATAGAGGTTCCGGATATCAATCCAAAAGGAAAAGTACTTACATTGACTACTTCCGAAGCAATTAAAGTGGGCTTTTGTGTAGGCGAAGCAAATACGATTGAAGAAGTGTTGAAAGCAGAAAATATCACCAATTATGAGGTACACAACCATAAAGAGACATTTATAGATAAAATCATTGCTTTTTTGATTAATCCTGCCGTTAGCGGAATTTTAATTTTACTAATTATAGGCGGAATTTACTTCGAGATGCAAAGTCCCGGAATTGGATTCGCCCTGCTCGTTTCTATTGTTGCAGGATTACTTTATTTTGCTCCGTTATATCTGGAAGGACTGGCGGCTAATTGGGAAATAGCGTTGTTTATTGTGGGTGTTATTTTGCTTGCTTTAGAAATATTTGTGATTCCCGGATTTGGCGTGGCCGGCATAACCGGATTCATTTTTATTATCAGCGGTTTGGCTTTAAGTTTAGTAATGAATGATTTTTTTGATTTTACTATTACTGGTTCGGAGCAATTGGTAAACTCATTTATTCTCGTTGCAGTCTCTATGATTGGCTCCATTGTATTAAGCGTGATTTTTGGCAAATCCTTATTAAAAACACATGCTTTTAAACGTTTGGTTTTGCAGGATGAGCAGCGCTCGCAAATGGGTTATGTAAGCGGAAGACAACAAGAAGATTTACTGGGCAAAGTGGGTGTTGCAAAGACTGATATGCGGCCTTCGGGTAAAATTCAAATTGATGGCAGGTGGTATGACGCCCTGGCTTTGGATGGTTATATCACCCGGGGAAGTGAAATAATTGTAGAAAAGCAGGAGAACTACAATGTGTTTGTAAGAAGAAAAGGAGCTTAAAACAATCGCCTAAAAAAGAGGTTTCTTTCATAAAGAAAAGTAAAAATTTATGAAAGCAGAAGAAATTGGATTAGAAGAAGTAAAAGTGAAACCGGTAGTGGATCACTTAAATGAACTACTTGCAAATTATCATATCCATTATCAAAAATTAAGAGGGTGCCATTGGAACGTAAAAGGACAAAATTTCTTTGCACTTCATGAAAAATTCGAAGAACTCTATACCAATGCCATAACGTCTATTGATGAGCTTGCAGAACGTATTTTAACCCTGGGAAAAGCACCATTAAATACCTATAAGGATTACATCACGCATTCGCAAATTAAAGAAATTAATACCGCCGGATTAGAAGATATAGCCCTTGTAACAGCCATTCTCGGAGATTTTTCTACCCTGCTAGAGATCGAACGTGAATTAATGGAGAGTACCATGCAATGTGGAGATGATGGCACGAATGATATGATCAACAAATTTATTCAGTTTAAAGAAAAAAATACCTGGATGTTGAGGGCTTTTTGTGGGAAGAAATAATAAAGCAAAGGTAAGCGAAGTCACGATATGCTAACCTATATCAACTAACGAGAATTTTTTATACCCTATTTTAGAGACTTTAACGGTCTCTTTTTTATTTATATCAGCCTAAAAGTTTTTGTTCGCTTTCCTTTTTGATTTTTAACTTCTAACTTTCCACTTTTGGAAGAAATGGGTTATAAAAGCTTACGTGACTGTGTTATTGATCTGGAAAAAAATGGCCACCTCATACGGATTAAAGAAGAAGTTGATCCTTACCTGGAAATGGCAGCTATCCATTTGCGGGTGTTTGAAAACCAGGGTCCGGCTATTTTATTCGAAAACATAAAAGGAAGTAAGTTTCCGACAGTGTCCAATCTGTTTGGTACCATAGAGCGATCGAAATTCATGTTTCGTGATACCCTGGATAAGATTAAGGTATTGGTAGATTTAAAAACCGATCCTGTAAAAGCCGCGAAAAATCCTTTTAAATACTTAAACGTTGCTTTAACTGCTTTTTCCGCTTTACCCATGAAACGGAGAAGTGGGAGCCCCATTTTATATGGAAAAACCAAGATTGGAGAACTTCCACAGATTGTAAACTGGCCGATGGATGGTGGCCCTTTTATTACCATGCCCCAGGTTTATACTGAAGATATAGATAAGCCTGGAGTTATGAATGCGAATTTGGGGATGTATCGCATTCAATTGGCGGGTAACGAATATAGTCAGAATGAAGAAATAGGATTGCATTACCAATTGCATCGTGGAATTGGTGTGCATCAATCCAAAGCCAATGCAAAAGAGCAGTCTTTAAAAGTGAGTATATTTATTGGTGGACCGCCGTCGCAGGCCCTTGCTGCTGTCATGCCACTACCCGAAGGATTGTCGGAGATGACATTTGCCGGAGCTTTGGGAAACAGAAGATTTCGATATTTTTATGATGAAGAAGGGTTCTGCATTTCTGCCGATGCCGATTTTGTAATAACAGGAACCGTTTATCCGGGTGAAAATAAACCTGAAGGCCCGTTTGGAGATCATTTAGGATATTATAGCTTAACACATCCTTTTCCGTTGATGAGAGTACATAACGTGTATCATCGCAAAAATCCAATCTGGTCGTTTACCGTAGTTGGAAGACCGCCACAGGAAGATACCAGTTTCGGTACGTTGATTCATGAAATTACCGGAGCGGCAATCCCACAGGAAATTCCCGGATTAATGGAGGTGAATGCGGTGGATGCAGCGGGAGTTCATCCATTACTCTTTGCCATTGGTAGCGAACGGTATACGCCTTATTTAAAAGAGCGTAAACCACAGGAAATATTGACCATTGCCAATCATATTTTAGGGAAGAACCATTTAAGCCTGGCTAAATATTTATTCATTTG
>JANWIB010000119.1 GCA_025450155.1 Sphingobacteriaceae bacterium | reverse complement strand
CGTTGATTGAAATAACAAAAACGTTTCTTAGACAATCATAGTTATTGTAACTCTTTTAATTTTTGTAGTGACATTTCGTGCAAACCGGGAATTACCAGATTGGCATTCTTTAGTACTGCCAACGAACCGATTCCTACTACTTTCATCCCTGCAGCTTTAGCGGCTTCCACTCCCGAAACAGCATCTTCAAAAACTACGCAGTTTTCGGGTTTTAGGTGCAAAAGTTCAGCTCCTTTTAAAAATACTTCCGGATCGGGTTTAGATGCACTTACTACGTTTCCGTCCACAAGCACATCGAATAAATGCAACAATCCGGTTTTTTCTAAAATTACTTTAGCGTTTTTACTAGCGGAACCCAAAGCGGTTTTAATGTCCCTTTTCCTTAACTCTTCAAGAAATTTCTGAGCGCCAGGCAGAATTTCTTCGGGTTTCATTTGGTTAATCATCTCTACATACCAGGAATTTTTCCGGGATGCGAGTTGTTCTTTCTCCACTCCGGTTTTGTCAATAACACCACCCCAACTGAGCATGAGTTCTAATGATTTGATCCGACTGACACCTTTTAATTTTTCATTTTCTTCCTCCGAAAAATCAAAGCCTAACTCATTTGCCAAACGTTTCCATGCCTTATAATGATAAATTGCGGTATCTACAATCACGCCATCCAGGTCAAAAATACAGGCTTTAATTTCGGACATCTTACTTTTGCAATTCTAATACTACAGTAGTGGTTTTTGCAAGAATTTTTATGGTTTGTATTGAATGTGAAAACTAAACCAAATTAATTAAAATACACATTTAAATTTCAGGAACGTTCCCAAATATGGATAACTTCTTAATAAATTGTGGATAACTCAAAAACAATCTGTCTTTTTTAGCATCCATAGCAGGTTACTTCATGGTATGAACAAAGTAAAAAATTTATCTTTGTTTCGATCTAAACTGCTTATCAATGCTTAAGGAAGAAAGACAAGCTTTTATCATGAAGCAAATAAACTTACATAACAAGGTACTTTCATCTGATCTAAGTTTCCATCTTAATGTTTCGGAAGATACTATAAGAAGAGATTTAAATGATTTGGCCGAAAGTGGTAAGGTATTAAAAGTATATGGTGGGGCTTTATCTAAATCCTTTCACTACCCTTTTCAGCAATTAGACATCTATGCGAAAGATTCTAAAAAAGAGATTGCAAAAAAAGCTTTACGGCTTATAAAAAATGGGATGGTATTATTAGCGGGAGGTGGTACTACCATGATAGAAATGGCCCGAATGATACCTGATAGTCTGGAAGCTACTTTTTTCACTGTTAGTCCTCTTGTGGCACTGGAACTTGCCGAGCGTACTAACATTGATGTACATTTGATTGGCGGGCAGCTTTCTAAAAATTCACATATCAATACCGGGGCTCAGGTAATCAACCAGCTTTCTGAAATACGGGTTGATTTATGTTTTTTAGGAACCAATGGCATTTCTTTGGAAGAGGGTATAACCGATTCTGATTGGGAAGTGGTGCAGGTTAAAAAAGCTATGATTAAGTCGGCCACAAAAACAGCCATTTTAAGTATTGCTGAGAAATTAGGCTCTATTCAAAAAATGAAAGTTTGTAATCTTAATGCGATACATTATTTAATTGCAGACCTCGACACTAGTGATAGCGTATTGCAATCGTATTCTAAAGTTCTGGAAATTATATAGCATCTTGATTAACTTTAGGTTGTAGAGACTTCTTGTTTAATCTCTAAATGATATTTAATAAGTCCTTCTATAGGCGACTGAATGATCGTCCCAGTTTTCATATTAAATTCCAAAGCTACCTCTGTTAATATCTCTTTAAAATAAAAAGCGATAGACCCTACACAGTTAAACGTATATGTGCTAAAGTGTGGGTAGCTGCTTACCATATTTTTGAAAAAATCATAAAAAGAAGACTTTACTAATGCAGAAGCGTATTCATGATGTAAGTTTTCGGCTAAAAATTTGGTAAAGCCTGCACAAAAGCGGTTGGGTAGGGGCTGTTTGTAAATATAGTCCAGAATCTCACTTTGGGTAAGATTATAAACTTTACGAAAAATTTCATTTAAATCCTTAGGCAATCTACCCCTCATATAGTCAGTAAGGAGTTTTTTTCCCATATAAACGCCACTACCTTCATCGCCCAAAATATAACCTAAAGAACTGATATTATGCGTTATCGCCTTACCATTGTATAAACAACTATTAGTTCCGGTTCCTAAGATGGCGGCAAAACCTGGTTTTTCTCCCAAAAGTGCACGGGCGGCAGCTAAAAGATCTGATTCAACTTGTATACTGGCATTGATAAACCAAGTCGCTAAAGCATCCCTAATGATAGTTACTTTATCCCCGATACAACCAGAACCGTAAAAGTAAATTTGATGCACTTCACCTTTATTTACAGCAGGGGGCAAGCTCTTCTCCAACGAACTGATGATATAATCTGTTTTAACTAAAAATGGGTTATATCCCTCGGTTTGAAAAAAGAGTTTATGATCGTTTTCTATTAAACACCAGCTGGTTTTTGTAGAACCAGAATCGGCAATTAGTATCATTATATTTAATCTACGTCGTTAAAATCTCCATCTGACAAATGCTTCCATCGCTTCATATTCTGCCATACCTAACTGATCATAAGCACGGGCTGTATCACGCGTACGGTCTTCTGCTCGCACCCAAAACTCTCTGGCATCGTCGCCCGGAAATACCGGACGATCCTTCTGCGATTGATGTTTAAAGATGGCATAGCGCTTTCGCTCTACTTCCTGAGGAGACAATGGTACAGCCATTTCAATTTCGTGTATTTCAAATTCATGCCATGCGCCCCGATACATCCACAACCAGCAATCTTTTGTCCATTCTTCGGTTTTACACAGTCTCTTCATGGCTTCCACAATGATATCAAAACATACTTTATGTGTCCCATGCGGATCGGCAAAATCACCGGCAGCAAAGATCTGATGGGGTTTTACTTTTTGAAGTAACTCCATTGTTTGTTTAATATCGTCTTCAAAAATCTGTCTTTTTTGAGTTTTAGCCCGTTCATAAAATGGAAGCGCCATAAAATGTATATGGTCATCTGGCAGACCTGCAAAACGAGCTCCGGCAATTGCTTCGCCCTTCCGAATCAACCCTTTTACGGTTTGTATTTCTTTGGTATCAGTCTGATTGGGTTGCTTTGCTTCTAAAAATTGGCGCATATTTTCATAAAGCGATTCCAGGCTTTCTGCTTCTAAATTTTGTGTTTTACTGAAATCAATGGCGAATTCTACAAAGCGTAAAGCATCATCATCCCACACTGCTGTATTTCCAGAAGTTTGATAGGCTACATGCACCTCATGCCCTTGGTCAACTAAACGGATAAATGTTCCACCCATAGAAATTACATCATCATCGGGGTGTGGAGAAAAGATTATTGAGCGTTTTTTTCCTGGTTGAGCTCTTTCGGGACGCTGTCTATCATCGGCCTCTGGTTTACCCCCAGGCCATCCGGTAATGGTGTGTTGTAGTTTACTGAAAATATGAATGTTGATATTGTATACAGGTCCTTTTTCTGTAGCCAGTTGTGCCATACCATGACTATTATAGTCTTCTTCTGTTAGTTTAAGTATGGGTTTTTTAAGCGTTTTAGCTAACCAGATAACCGCTTTTTTGATTAGTTTTTCATCCCAAAAACAATCTTTTACTAACCATGGAATATCAAAACGGGTTAACTCGGAAGCGGCATCCTGATCTAATATAAATTCTACTTTATCGGATAATTGCAAATAGGTTGCCGGAACTTCTGAAGATATTTCACCCTCTACCGCTTTTTTAATGATGGGCGCTTTCTTCTTATTCCAGGCCATCAAAATAATTTCCCGGGCTTTGAAAATGGTACCAATACCCATGGTGATGGCCTTAGTTGGCACATTAGCCTTACCGCCAAAATCTCTTGATGCATCTCTTCGAGTCAGGTCATCAAGCGTTACCAAACGGGTTCCTGAATTAGGCGCCGAACCAGGCTCATTAAACCCGATGTGCCCGGTTCTACCAATACCTAAAATTTGCAGGTCCAAACCACCAAATGAACTAATTTTCTGTTCATATTCTAAGCAATAATCTGCAATCTTATCTAAGCGTAATGTTCCATCCGGAATGTGAACATTGCTCATATTAATATCAATATGATTAAAAAGATTTTCTTTCATGAAGGTAACGTAGCTCTGGGGCGAAGTCGGTTTCATGGGATAATACTCATCCAAATTAAACGTAACTACATTTTTAAAGCTTAGGCTTTCTTCTTTGTGCATACGCACTAACTCCGCATATACTTCTACAGGCGTTGCACCTGTTGCCAAACCAAGAACTGCTTGCTCACTTTTTTGCTGTTTCTCCCGGATCAAGTCGGCTATACGGCGAGCTACCGTTTTAGAGGCAATGTGCTCATCGGGATAGACGGTTACCGGAAGCTTCTCAAACCGGGTTTCTTCTAAAAGATTTAATCTTGACATATCTGTTATAAAGCTGTATTATTCTATTTTTTATATCTATTTATTTTTTCAAATACATGCATCTACTAAATACACGATGGATTCATAATTTTTATTTACTGCATCCGATAAAGCGATTTCGCAGGTTTTAGATGATGAGTAATAACCCTCGTATTGATTCTGATGTACCTCATTTGCTTCGGGCTTGGTTGCCGCTTCTGTTAGCTCAGGAAATAAAAATCCACGATCTCCAGCCATACCGCAACAACCCGCGAATAGCGGTACATCTACTTCATTTGCAAAATGTTGTGCTATTTTCAAAAACTTTCCCTCCAATCCCATTTTTGGTAAGGAACATACCGGGTGTAATACAATACGTTCTTTCTTTTTAAGGACTGTTGCTTTCGGAATAACGTAATCGACTATATAATTAATACTGTCTATAATTTTTAATTGATCAAAGCGCTGCTTATTTTCTGTTGATAATGCGTATCGACAATTAAGTAAACTTTGTGTACAGGATGTTATATCTAAAACGACAGGCAATTTTCCTTCAGCAGTCCAGTGCCACAATTTCTCAACTGTATCATTTGCTGTAAATTCAAACGCAGTTTTATATCCTTTAGAAGAAAATATCTGTCCGCAACAAGTGCTTTGAATATTATCTGGAATAAGAATAGGAATACCTGCTTTTTCCGAAACGGCAAGAAAGGTTTCAACCATACTCTTATTTCCTTCTTTTGATCCGCCCATCACACGGGAGATACAAGTTGGGAAATATACTGCTGCTACAGCATCCTTAGACTGTTTTACCTTAAATTTAGAAACTGCGGGAGCTGGTTTTAATTGGTTAGACCATAAAGGGAATGTCGGAATGACCTGTTTAATACCTTTAGTAAGCTTTGTCATGGCACTGGCACCCAAAACTGCATTAATACCAATACCTGTTTTTAACGCGATTTTTACTCCTGCGGATACGACTTTAAAATTTCGAGCGACCAACAGGGCAATTTTATTAGAAAAATGGCTGTGATTCTCTCTCCGGAGGCGCTTTATCAATTCACCGGTATTAATATCTACCGGGCAGGCGGTAGCACATAATCCATCTACAGCACAGGTATCCATGCCATCGTATTGATATTGTTGTAAAAGTTCTTTGTGTTGACTTGTATTGCCCTCCCTTTTAAATTTAACTAACTCTCTACGCACTACAATCCGTTGTCTCGGAGTTAGCGTGATGTTGCGGCTAGGACATTTATGTTCACAATAACCGCACTCTATGCATTTATCTACCTCTTCTTCTACCTGTGGCAGTGCTTTAAGATTTTTGATATGTGCTTTTTTATCTTTGTTGATAATTACACCAGGATTAAGAAGATTGTCAGGATCAATGGTTCTCTTTAGCGTTTTCATTACCTGGTATATCTCCTTTCCCCACTCCGTTTCTACAAATGGAGCCATATTTCGCCCGGTACCATGCTCCGCTTTTAATGCTCCATTGTATTTTTTCACCACCAGGTGTACTACATCATTCATAAAACGCTCATAGCGATCCACTTCTGAAGGCGTATCAAATGCTTGAGTAACTACAAAATGAATGTTTCCATCTTTCGCGTGTCCAAAAATGATCGCATTATAGTATTCGTATTTTTTAAATAAAGTTTGCAGATCGAGGATAGCATCGCCCAGTTTTTCTACTGGAAAGGCTATATCTTCTAATATTACTGTGGTTCCACTGGCTCTGACAGCACCAACGGCAGGAAACATTCCTTTACGGAGCTTCCACAAAAAAGCCTGCTCTTTTTGATCGGTCGTAAACTGGGGTTCATTAAGTAAAGAAAGATTAGGTGATAGAGACAAAAACTGATCAACCTTTGCCTGCAATCCAACCGCCTCATTTTCCTGAAATTCTATCAGCAATGCGGCAGCCTCTTCTGGCAATGTTTTTAACTGTTCCGGAACTCCGGCTATATTTTCGATAGATCGAAGTGAGGCTCGATCCATCAATTCTACGGCTTCGGCACCGGCAATGGTTAACGGAACAATGGCATTGCAAGCAGCATAGATATCTGGAAAGTAAAGCAAGGCTGTTGATTTACAAGGATAATCAGGAATGGTGAGCATAACTGCTTCCGCAATGAATCCCAATGTTCCTTCT